>JBEEGD010000093.1:0-19493 GCA_041166685.1 Acidimicrobiaceae bacterium
TGCCGACCCTGTCGATTGCGTCGGCGATGACGTCGCCAATCGCGGGATCAGCAGCCGAGATGGACGCGACCTGAGCGATCTCCGCCTTGTCGTCGATCTCCTTGGCTTGCTTCTTGATGGAGTCGACAGCGGCGTCGACCGCCTTGTCGATGCCTCGCTTCAACGCCTCGGGGCTGGCACCGGCAGCGACGTTGCGCATGCCTTCGTGCACGAGGGCCTGCGCGAGCACCGTGGCAGTGGTGGTGCCATCACCGGCGATGTCGTTGGTCTTGGTCGCAACTTCCTTCACGAGCTGAGCGCCCATGTTCTCGAACGGGTCTTCGAGCTCGACCTCGCGTGCAATCGAGACACCGTCGTTGGTGATCGTCGGCGCACCGAACTTCTTCTCGAGCACCACGTTGCGTCCGCGGGGTCCAAGCGTGACCTTGACCGAGTCGGCCAGCTTGTTGACGCCGGCCTCGAGTGCCCGGCGGGCGTCTTCGTCGAATTTGAGGAGCTTGGCCATGCAGTCCCTACTTCTTCTTCACGATGGCGAGTACGTCGCGACCGTTGAGGATGAGCAGGTCGTCGCCGTCGACGGTGATCTCGGTACCGCCGTACTTGGAGTAGACGACCGTGTCGCCCTTCTTCACGTCGAGCGGGATGAGCTCGCCGGTCGTCTCGGAGCGGCGCCCCGGGCCGACGGCGAGGACCTCGCCCTGCTGGGGCTTTTCTTTTGCGGTGTCCGGGATCACGAGACCGCTGGCGGTCTTTTCCTCCGACTCGTTCGGCTTCACGACGATCCGATCGTCGAGGGGCTGCAGGTTCATCTGTCCTCCGTGGGGCTCGTTCTCGAGCTAGCGCTGCTAGCACTCTCGATTGGCGAGTGCTAACCCTATTCCTCAGAGCTGGCACTTTCAACCGGCGAGTGCTGATCCCCGACACCATCTCTGTCGACCGAACTCGCCCACAGGCGGCCTTCGGCGTGGGGTAGCGAGTTCAGTCGATCCCCTGCGGGTCGCTCGAAGGTGCTGTCGGGCGGCCGCCTGAGCTTTCGCCCCAGCGGCGGCTTCGCCCGACCTCGCTGTGGACCAGAGCACGGCCCTGTCTCGTCTACAAACCCAGATTCGGGTCAGCGCCGGCGTCGAGGTCGGTGGGGCCGTCGTGGCGGAGCCGCCAGAAACCGGCCGCGGCGACCATGGCGGCGTTGTCCGTACACATCGCCCGACTGGGCAGGAAGCCGTGCAGACCTTCCTCGACACAGGCGTCGAGGAAGCGCTCGCGCAGCACGGAGTTGGCCGCCACACCCCCGCCGAGGCACATGGCCCGGGCGCCGGTCTCTGCGGCGGCCCCCCTGGCTTTGGCCACCAGCACGTCAACGACCGCCTCTTGGAAGCTGGCGCAGACATCTGCCGTGGACACATCGGGGTGCTTACGGACGTAGTTGATGACGGCGGTCTTCAGGCCGCTGAAGGAGAAGTCGAAGCCCTGCTCGAGCAGCGCCCGCGGAAACCGGATCGCGGCGGGATCGCCCTCCATCGCCAACCGGTCGATGGCCGGGCCGCCCGGATACCCCAGCCCGAGGTAGCGGGCGACCTTGTCGAACGCCTCCCCGGCGGCGTCGTCGATCGTCGAGCCGAGCACGCGGTACTGGCCATGCCCCTCCATGGCCACGAGCATCGTGTGACCACCCGAGACCAGCAGCACCACTGCGGGCAGCTCGAGTTCGGGCTCCTCGAGCACCGACGCGTACATGTGGGCTTCGAGGTGGTTCACCCCGATGAAGGGGACTTCCCACACAAGCGCCAACGTCTTCGCGGTGCTCACCCCGACGAGCAGCGATCCGACAAGACCGGGCCCAACGGTCGCTGCGACTGCGTCGATCTTGTCGTCGTCGACGCCGGCTTCGATCATCGCTTGCGCGATCACGGGCGTGAGCAGCTCCACGTGAGCCCGGCTGGCGATCTCGGGGACGACACCGCCGTAGCGGGCGTGGAGATCCACTTGGCTGGACACGACCGACGACAGCACCGTGAGCGGCTTGCCTTCCTCGTGGGTGAGAACCGCCGCCGCGGTCTCGTCGCACGAGGTCTCGATCCCGAGGATGGTGAAGATCTCGGTCATGTGAGGCTGTCCAGGATCGTGGTGCCGGGGATCGACCGCTCGATCTCGTCGAGACGGGCTTGGTACTCCGGACGATCGACGTCGTGCACCCACATGACCATCGCATCCTCGTTCGTTTCGATGTAGTACCCCTTGCGCACGCCCGCAGGCGCAAAACCAAATCGACGGTAGAGAGCCTGCGCGCCCTCATTGCTCATGCGAACTTCCAGCGTGAAGTTCTTGGCCCCTTGCGCGATTCCTTGACGCAGCAGATGCAACAGCAACCGGGTCCCAACCTTGCCGTGGTGCCACGCCGGGTCCACCGCGATTGTTGTGACATGGCCGTCGTCGATGCTGAACAGCATCCCCGAGTAGCCGACCACGGTTGCTCCGATACGGGCCACCAGATAGATGCGCCCCGTGCGGATGGCGAGCTCGCTCATGAAGAGGCCGAGCGACCAGGGGCGGGGGTACACCGAGTTCTCGATGCGCAGCACGCTCCGGAGATGCCGGCGGCGCATCGCGGTGATGCGTACCTCGAGTGACTGTGGGTCGATCGTGGTCGCACGGGCGGCCATCACGCACGCGCCTCGCGTGTCGACCAGTTGATCTCGGCATCGGGCACACGCAGATAGAGAGGCTGCAGATCCCAGGGCTGCACCCACTGCTCGCGCAGCGCCTGCGCATGGGCGAGCTGCACCAGCGAGGTCGCAGACGGGAAGGCGAGACCGAGGTCGGCGACCTCGACCTTGGTGAGGCCCTCGAAAGCCTCGGCATAGCGCAGGGCACCGTCGCCCACGAGCAAGCAGTCCTCGCCAGAGGCGAGCAGCTCAGATGCGAGATCGTCGGGCGTTCCGATCTGATGTTCCGACAGGCGCTGCACCCCGCCCGGCACTTGCCGGTAGAACGCATAGAAGAGCTCTCCTCGGCGCGCGTCGATCGTGGCCACGATGCGCCGCGGCGAGAATCGGACGGGGAACGCGAGCAAGTCGAGACTCGGCACGCCGATCATCGGCACGCGCAACGCGTGCGCGATGGCCTTGGCTGACGCGACACCGACTCGCAAACCAGTGAAGAGACCGGGCCCGAGATCAACCGCGACGCAACTGATCTCACGAAGGTCGACACGCGCCAGCCTGCGTACGAAGTCGATCGCCGGAGTGAGGTTCTCCGCGTGACGCTTTCCCCTGCTCGAGTGCGCTTGGGCAAGAACTCCTTCGTGGCCGCCGATGGCGACGCCGACCTGAGCAGTGGCCGTCTCGATACCGAGGATCAGCATCCTGCCGCTCCTGTCTCCGACGTCCACGGCGACAACGCTTGGCCGAGCGCGCGTGTGCGTGCGCTCCATCTGGGACCGACGACGTCGACTTCGATGATGCGATCGTCGTCGCCGTCACCAAAGTGCAACCGCAGTTCGAGGAAGTCCGCCGGCAACGTCGGCGCGATGGCGTCACCCCACTCGATCACGGTGACGCCGCCTTCGTCGAGCACCTCGGGCAAACCCACGTCGAAGACCTCTTGCATCTGCTCGAGCCGGTACACGTCCAGGTGGTGCAGGACGAGACGACCACCCTCGTGTTGCCGGGCAAGCATGAAGGTGGGGCTGGTAATCGGTTCGGTGATGCCGAGGCCGCGACCGAAGCCCTGCACGAGCGCGGTCTTGCCCGCGCCGAGCTCGCCGGCCAGGAGCATGATGTCGCCGGGGCGCGCGAGCTCCGCCAGGGCCGCACCAAGGCTCTGGGTCGCCTCCACCGCGGCGGTGGTCGCGGTGATCGTCACGCTGCGACCAGAGCCTGCTTGGCGCGGATGAAATCGGCGCGCATCTGCGCGAGAGGCTCGCCCCCACCGCGCAACACGGCTGCCGGGTGAAACGTAGGGATGAGCACGCCGGAGCGGAACGGGTAACTGCGCCCCCGCAGCTTGGTGATGCCTTCCTTGGTGTCGAGCAAGAGCTTGGTCGCGAAGTTGCCCAGCGTCACGACGACTTTCGGTCCGACCAGTTCGAGCTTCTTCTCGAGCCACGGGTTGCACGCAGCGATCTCGTCCGGCTCAGGATCGCGGTTACCGGGTGGGCGGCACATGACGACGTTTTGGATGAACACACGGTCGCGGGTCCATCCGAACTCCTCGAACAACACCTTGTCGAGCAGTTGACCCGACCGGCCGACGAACGGCAGGCCCTGCTTGTCCTCCTCGGCGCCGGGCCCTTCGCCCACGAACATCAGGTCGGCGTTGGGATCGCCCATGCCGAACACCACCTGCGTGCGCCCGGCCGTCGCGAGCTTGCACTTGGTGCAACCTGACGCCTCTTCGGCGACCAGTTCGAGGGCCGTGGGCACGAGTAGTCAGGCTACTTCCGCACTGCGGATGGCCCGCTCGACGGCGACCGCGGCCAGCGACCGCACCGGCTCCACTTCTGATGGCACCATCCCGGTGGCAGCGGCGATCAACGCGTCGCCGTCGGCCGTGCTGTGGGTCGGCGACAGCGCACGGCTCATGCCGTCGTGTCCGCTCTGCGCGACGAGCAGGCAGTCGCCCTTCGTCAACGCGGCGTTCGTGACGATCACGCCGATGGTCGTGTTGGCGAAGGCGGCCTCCGCCGTCTCGATCGGAGGCGCCGGTACGCGCGGTGCGTCATCGCCCGGCTCGAGGATGTCGCCGTAGGCATTGACCGCCATCAGGGCCGCGACCACGAGATCGCCGTGCCGAAGCACTGCGCCACCGAGCCCTCCGGGCCGGGCGTGGTCGCGGCCCTGCCACTTCGCAATCGTCGCTCCGGTGCCGGCACCCACCCGCCCGAGGGCGACGTCGGCAGTCGAGGTCGTCGCCGCCTCACAGGCCGCGTAGCCCTCGGCGGGGCCGGGACGTACCGACCCGTCGCCCTCTGCCAGGTCGTACAGGCCGAGCGTCACGACGATCGGAACCACTCCTCCCGCGGTTGGAAACCCGATGCCGCGTTCCTCGCAGAAGCGCATCACGCCATCGGCGGACGCCAGGCCGAACGCGGAGCCCCCGGTGAGGACCACAGCGTCGAGGCGATTGACCGTGCGCGACGGATCGAGCAACGCCATCTCGCGAGCGGCGGGGGCGCCACCGCGAACCTCTCCCGACGCCACCGTCCCTTCGGGCAACAGCACGACTGTGCAACCCGTGCGCGCCACCTCGTCGGTCCAATGCCCGACACGAACCCCATCGATCTCGGTGATCACACCCCCTCCCAACTTGGGGTGGCTAGCGGGGTCATAGCACCGCTGGCCACCCCGAGTTCGAGGGGGTTGATGCTCATGGGCCGTACCGGCGGGGGACGCGATTGATGGCGATGCCGCAGACGATCTCGTACGCGATCGTGTCGAGGCGTTCGGCCCAGTCCCACGCCGAGATCGCCTCACCGCCTTGCTCGCCGAACAGCACGACCTCGTCACGTACATGCACGGAGTCGTCGTCGCCGCAGTCGACCATCAGTTGATCCATCGTGACGGCGCCGACGATGCGGCGGCGGCGACCACCGATGAGCACCTCACCGCCGACCATGCCAAGCCGGCGGGGCACGCCATCGTAGTAGCCGATCGGAACCGTGGCGACGACCGTCGGCGCGTCACACACGTGATGCAACCCGTAGGAGATCGGTTCGCCGGCGCGGACTCTTTTCACGTACGCCACCCGCGCCTTCAACGACATCGCGGGCTGCAGACCCTCCGCCTCTGGCATACGAGGCCGCGGGGCGATGCCATACAACGCGATTCCACAACGCACGAGGTCGTAGCGCGCCTCCGGATGAGCGAGCAGTGCCCCTGAGTTGGCGGCGTGGACCATTCTCGGATGGATGCCGCCCGCGGCGAGATCGCGCCGCACGTCGTCGAACGTCTTCAGTTGCTGCGCGGTGTAGTCATCGTGCCG
This sequence comes from Acidimicrobiaceae bacterium, assembly GCA_041166685.1. Taxonomy (GTDB): domain Bacteria; phylum Actinomycetota; class Acidimicrobiia; order Acidimicrobiales; family JACDCH01; genus DASUCS01. The sequence continues at coordinate 5,980 of JBEEGD010000093.1, forward strand.
TGGTTCTTCGGACGCGGCGAGATGCGTCCAGAGTCCTTCGAGCTCGAGTTCTTCGCTCGATTCGATCAGCGCCGCCAGGTGACGCGCTGCCTCGGGGGCCGCACCCACACGGTGCATGCCGGTGTCCACTTTCAAGTGCACGGGAAGGGGCCGGTCGCGGCCGGTGTCGCGCACGGCCTTGGCCGCCGCGGCGATGGCCTCGGCCGTGTACACCGTCGGGCGCACGCCTTCGAGGCGGGCGACGTCAACCAGCTGTCGGAGCGGCGGTTCAGCGAGCACGAGCACTGGCTCGGTGATCTGTCCATTGACGCGAACGTCGACGGCTTCGTTCACCAGCGCCACGCCAAGCCAGCTGGCGCCACCAGAGACGGCCGCCGAGGCGGCGCGGATGATGCCGTGCCCGTAGCCCCAGCCCTTGACGACCGCACACACCGCCGCCGGCGCAGCCAGGCCAGCAAGCAACTTGGCGTTGTGCTCTATCGCGCCGAGGTCGACGTCAGCCCACGCGTAGGGACGATCGTCGGGGTGGACCTCCACTCGCTCAACTCTCCAAATCGTCGAACACCGCGGGCAAACACTCGAGCAGATCGCTCGCGACGAGACCGCGGCGCGGGCCGAGGGTACTCGCCTGTCCATGAAGCCACGCGCCCGCGGCGCACGCCCTCAATGGGGGCACACCTTGGGCGAGGAGCCCGCCGATGATCCCTGAGAGCACGTCACCCGTACCGGCAGTCGCCAGCCGAGCGTCGCCGGTCGTCACGAGGTACACCCGGCCTTCGTTGTCGGCAATCACGGGCGTCGCTCCCTTCAGCAGCACCGTCGCGCTGGCGACGTGCGCCAACTCGCGCGCCGCGGCGATGCGGTCAGGGCCTGGCGCGTGACCCATCAGCCGCTGGTACTCACCGTCGTGCGGCGTGAGCACCGTCAGCGGGTGCGAGTAGAGACTCACGTCGCGGCCCAGAGCCGTGAGCCCATCTCCATCTACGACCGTCGGCACCGGTGACTCACGCACCACGCGTTGTACGCACGGCGCCGTGGCCGGATCGGTGCCGAGTCCCGGTCCGACGATCAGCGCCCGGAACCGCCCGAGGCCCTCGAGCACGTCGGCGTCCCACGCGACGTGGGGCACGTTCGTGCGGACCACTTCGAGGGGCACGCCCGCGCCCGGGTCTGCCCCGGGACTGCTGAGCCGGACGTAGCCCGCGCCCGCGCGTTGCGCGCCGCGAGCCGCGAGCGCCGCGGCCCCGCTCATGCCAGGCGAGCCGGCGACGATCCAGATCGCGGCACGCCACTTGTGGGTGTCAGGCAGGCGAGTGGGCAACCACGCAACGACATCGCGGGCATCGATCACGTCCGCAGTGGCCGACGAACAGTCGAGGCCGATGTCGACGACGAACACCTCGCCGGCCAGTTCGCGGCCCGGGAAGAAGAGAAGGCCCGGCTTGAGCGCGGCAAACGTCACGGTGACGGCCGCCCTCACGGCGGTCGGGCTCGCTTCGCCCGTGAGACCGTTCACGCCTGATGGGATGTCGACCGACAGCACCGGCGCACCTCCGGGGTCCGGCGCCTCGTACTCACCCCGGAAGCCGGTGCCATAGGCGGCGTCGATGACGAGATCGCACGGCCCGAGACGTTCACCAGGACCGACGGTGACGGCGTCGAGGACTTCGACTCGCGCACCGCGTCGCCGCAACCTTCGCGCCGCGTCGCGACCATCGTTGCCGTTGTTGCCTTTGCCGGCGACCACCACGATGTGGCGCCCATACGCGCCGCCGAGCATCGACAATGCCCGCAGCGCGACGGCGTTGCCGGCACGCGCGACGAGAACGTCCACCGAGTCGGGCGACGCGCGGTCGATGGCCGCCATCTCCTCGGGGGTGACGACCGGGATCATTGCTCAGTCCGCGACCACGAGAGCCATCGCCACCAGATCGGTGTGGCTGAGTGACACCAACCACTGCGTGATGCCGCGCTCGTCCGCCAGCACCGCCGCCTTTCCTTTCACGAGCAGCGTCGGCTCACCTGAGTCGTCGCGGGTCACCGCGACATCGTGGAAGCCGTACGCCCCGAGGCCACACCCGAGCGCCTTCATCACGGCCTCTTTCGCTGCGAAGCGGGCGGCGTAGCGCTGACAGCGCACCGACAGCGCCTTGGCGCGGTCGCAGTACTCCCGCTCGTCCGGCGTGAAGACTCGATCGAGAAAGGTCTTCTGCCGAGTCATCACCGACTCGAAGCGTTCGAGGTCGACAACGTCGACCCCGACGGCGACGGTCATTCCGGCGGCGCGGCGCGCCAGCGGTCGGCGAGAACGTGCACGGGATCGGTGAGGAGGTCGACGACGGACAGCTCGCCGAGAAGGTCGTCGCGGAAGCTCGGTTCGGTTTCGGTCACCGCGTCTTTCAGCGCGGCGTATCGATTGCGATAGCCCTGCAGCACGCCGCGGGCGGCGGTGGCGGGCAATCGATCTTCGAACCGCACATGCAGTTGCGTGATGCCCGTGCAGTGGTTGTCCTTTGTCTCCGGGATGGCAATCAGCGTGCGGCCGTCGCTTCGCCCGCGAAACACCAAGAGATCACGCTCGATGGCCACGGTGTGTTTCGTGCCTCGCAGAACCGGATCACGCTCGATGCGCGATGGGATCTCCGCGGCGATACCACCACGGTCGACGACGGACACCGAGACCTCGTCGTCGGTCGCCGGGTCGCCTTCAATGCGATAGCGGATCCAGCCCGTCACCTCTTCGACGGCCGGGTCGAGGTGGGCGAGGGTACGCAGCGTCTTGTAGCTCAACGCGTCGCGCGGTGCGCCTGCGGCCATCACCGCCATGGCCAACGGCACCTGCAGCAGCGTCTCGTCAGACCGCGAGATGCCGACCGTGACGGTCTTGGCCTGATGCTTGATGGCGTCGATGGGGCGGGTCAGCTCCTCGATGCCGCGCGTGAGCGCGACCATGAGATCGTCGACCACTACCGCCGGCGTACCGATCTTGCCGTACTCCATCTGGTACGCGTCGAGCGGGGTGATCGTCAGCGCATACCGGAAGAGCGACGCCAGCCGCACGGCCGTCGAGGCTTCGAGGTGCCCGTCGTACGACCCGGCGCGCAGGCCGTCGAAGAAGCGAGCCGCCACGGCCTCGAACGTTGGTCGCAGCCGGCGGAGCAGTCGATCGCCGTCGGCCCGGAGACCGCCGGCTCCGGGCGAGGAGATCGCGAGCTCGATGGCGCCGCGCGCCTCACGCAGCGGACGGGCCTGCGCGTCGATCGCCAACGCGGCCTCGTATCCGAAGAGATGTCCCGCCATCGTCGACAGCACGAAGGCCAGCTGAGGATGCACGACTGGGACCTTGATGGCCTGCACCGCAGCCGAGAAGCGTTCCTCGCCCTCGCTGGCGATGACGATCGGGGTCGCCTTGTGGGCTCGAAAGATCGCAACTTCCTTGGCGACATCGTCGGCCGTCGAGCCTTCGAGACCGGCCGCGCACACGAGGATCAGCGGTTCAGACGACAGGTCGATGTGCTTCTTGTCTTCCGTGGAGTCGCAGGCAATCGACTTGTAACAGAGCTCGGAGAGTTTGATCCGCAGCTCGCTGGCCGCAATGCGGTTGGCGCCGTTGCCGACGATGGCCCAGTAGCGCCGAGAGGGAGCCAGCTGTTGGGCGATGACGCCGATGTCGGCACGACGAGCGACAACTTCCTCCATCGCCTCCGGCAGTGAACGCAGGGCGGACAACAGCTCGCGGTCGACAGTGCCACCGGCGAGCTCCGCGATGGCCGCCGCGAGCATGAAGCCTGCGGCGAGCTGCGCATACAACGCCTTCGTCGAGGCCACCGACATCTCGACGTCGCGGCCGTCGGACGTGTAGAGCACCCCGTCGGACTTGTCGGTGAGGTCGCTGTTGCGCCGATTGACGATCGCGATGACACGCGCCCCGCGAGCACGCGCGAGATCAACCGTGCGGTTGGTGTCGGTCGTCGTGCCCGACTGACTGATCGCGACGATGAGCGTGTCGTTCATCTCGGAACGCAGACCGAAACCCGACAGCTCCGTCGCGAGCGTGGCATCGATGCGAAGCTCCGTGTCCCGCGCCATGGAGCGCAAGGCCGCCGCAAAGCTCTGGCCGGCAACGTGAGCCGTGCCTTGCCCGATGGCGATCACTCGACGAATGGCGCCCGACGCCAAGTCGCGGCGCACATCCTCTGGCAACGTTTCGGTGCTGAGCGACAGCTCGGGTCGCCCATCGACGTCGATCAGCTTTCCGCGCAGCGTCTTGCGGAATGATGCCGGCGACTCGCTGATCTCCTTCAGCAGAAAGTGCGCGTACGGGCCGCGATTGATGTCGCGGGTGGTGATCTGTGCAGTCGTGACCTCGGCGGCAGTGACGGGAAGCTCCATGCCGTCGTAGGCGATGCGGCGGATGCCTTCGATCGTCCCCGCCTGATCACCGTCGAGCACCAGAACTTGGCCACGGCTGGCGTTCGGATTCTCGAGATCGGCCGGGGTCTCGCCGTCCATGCGCACGAAGCGCGTCGTCTCCTCGACCAAACCGTACGGCTCGCTCGCGATGATGTAGGAGTCGTCGGCCAGCCCGACGTAGAGGGCCTGCCCACTCCCTCGCAGCGCGAGCAACAATTGGTTGGGGCTGCCGGCGGCATTCGCCGCGATGGCGACCGAACCCTCGAAACCAGCGACCGTTCGGCGGAAAGCCTCGTCGAGCGCTTCGCCCGCGCCGAGCTTGCGCGAGACGAGCGTTGGAATCACCTTCGCGTCGGTGGTGATCTCGGCGGCAATGCGCAAGCCTTCGCCGGCCTTCAGGTCGGCGAAGTTGTCGACATCGCCGTTGAGGACGGCGATCACATACGGCCCCGAACGTCCGCCGTCCTCCTCGGAGTTGAGCGGATGAGCATTCGCCTCGGAGATGATGCCGACGCTGGCCCACCGGGTGTGACCGAGAACGGTGACCTCGGCGGAGTCGGCGGTCACCGCGAGATGCAGCAGCTCGTCGTTGGCGATCGCGTCCCGCAGGAAGCGCGTGTTGTCGCCCAACTCGCCGATCTCCGCGGCGGCCTTGTAGACGAAGCTGAGGTCGTCGTCGGTGATTCGTACCGCTCCGCTGCGGAACAACGGATCGTTGGCGCGATCCTGGATCATCGCCCGCACGCCTGTGGCGCAGAGATCGAGTTCGTGACCGCGGACGAGGAGATGCAGCCCGGCCGAGTCGCGGCCGCGTACCTCGAGCCGATCGAGTGCGCTCAGCGCAATCTGCACTGAGGTGAACGCTTCGACCGCGGCGTAGCCGCCCGTGCCGTTGAGAAGATCGCCGACCGCTTCGGCGTTACGAACTCGATCTTCGGCGATCGCCCAGCGGACATCCTTCGCCCGCAGCAGCGCTTGATTGACGTGCTCGAGGCGATCGGCATCGAGGTCGACGCGCCCGCTGTCGAGCTGACCCTCGATCCGCGTCAACGCCGCGCCGACGTCCGCGCAGTGAGCCGACACCGCGGCGCGCACATCTGGAGCGAGCAGCAGCGTGAGCACGCCGGGAACTCCGCTCAGCAGCGTGTTGGCGTTGTCGAGCGCGTTGCCGGTCTGGACAAGCAGCCGGGCAAGGTTTGCATCCGAGAGATCACCGTCGAGCAGTCCCGGGAGCGGCTGGAGCAACTCCAACACTTCGTGGGCCCGAGGAGGAGTTCGCGTCGACCTCCGCCGGACGACGGCGATGATGCCGCACATAGCAGACGATTCTACGATGCGGCGGCGGTGACGGCCGCCGCCAGTCGCTCGGCCACGGCTTCGGCTTGTTCGGTGGTTGACGCCTCGACCATCACCCTCACGAGCGGCTCGGTACCGCTGCGTCGAACAAGAATGCGACCCTCGTCGCCGAGTGAGTCTCGGGCGGCGGACAGATCACCGGCCAAGCGATCGTCGAGCTCGGCCACGCTGGCGCCGGCGGTGACGCGCACATTGCGCAAGACCTGAGGAAACCGCTTCATCACCGCGGCCAACTCATGCAATGGTCGACCGTGGCGGGACACCACGTCGAGCAGCTGCACGCCGGTGAGCAAACCGTCGCCCGTCGTTGCCAGGTCGGGGAAGATCACGTGGCCGGACTGTTCGCCGCCCAGCGAGTGGCCACCCGACTCGAGCGCATCGAGCACGAACCGGTCGCCGACCGCAGTCTCCTCGAGGCGGATGCCGCTCGCGCTCATTGCTCGACGGAAGCCGAGGTTGCTCATCACGGTGATGACAACGGTGTCGTTGCGCAGCAGTCCACGCTGGTGAAGGTCGAGCGCGCAGACGGCGATGATCTGGTCGCCGTCGACCAACGAGCCCCGCCCGTCAACGGCCAGCACGCGATCCGCGTCACCGTCGAAGGCCAGTCCCGCGTCAGCTCCGTGATCGAGCACCGCCTGCTGCAGGTCATCGGGGTGGGTGGAACCGCAGCCCTCGTTGATGTTCGTGCCGTTCGGGTCGGCGTGGATCACGGTGACATCTGCGCCGAGGCGCCGCAACACATGAGGCGCGATGGTGGCCGCCGAGCCGTTCGCGCAGTCGATGACGACCTTCAACCCTGCGAGGTCGCGGCCGTCGATGGACTCGAGGATGGAGTCGGCATAGCCGAGAAGGTGTTCTGGCGACGCCTCGATCGTTCCGAGCGCGTCACCGGTCGGGGCGGACGACGCGTCGTTGCCGCGGTGCACGAGGCCGTCCAACTCGGCCTCGAGCTTCGCCTCCACGTCGTCGCGCAGCTTGCGGCCCCCGGTGGCGAACAGCTTGATGCCGTTGTCGGGGTAGCGGTTGTGGGACGCCGAGATCATCGCCCCGGCGACGCGTTCATGGGCGGCCGTCCACGCCACCACCGGAGTGGGCACGACGCCGAGCGTCTGTACGGCAACCCCTTCCGCCGCGAGCCCCGCGGCGAGCGCGGCCTCGAGCAACGGCCCCGAGATGCGCGTGTCGCGACCGATCACAAAGTGGTCGCCGTTCAGGACGCGTGCGGAAGCGCGTCCAAGCGCAACGACGAGCTCAGGAGTGAGATCGAGGTTGGCGACGCCGCGGACGCCATCGGTTCCGAACCGAAGGGTCACCGGACTACCGCTTCGAGTACTGAGGAGCCTTTCTGGCCTTCTTCAGGCCGTACTTCTTCGACTCCTTCTCGCGGGCATCGCGGGTGAGGAAGCCCGACTTCTTGAGCGTGGCTCGTGCTTCTTCATCGAGCTCGACGAGTGCACGCGCGATACCAAGCCGCAGCGCGCCAGCTTGCCCTGTCGTACCACCACCGCTGATGGTGGCGAACACGTCGTAGACGTCGACCGTCTCGCACACCCGCAACGGCTCGGCCAGCAATTGTCGGTGCGTCGGGTTCGGGAAGTAGTCGGTGAGCTCGCGACCGTTGATCTTGATCGTGCCGTTCCCAGGACGCAGCCACACGCGAGCAACCGCGGCCTTGCGACGACCGGTGGTGAGCACCAGCGGCGCGTTCTTCACGGAGGTGGGCGGCTTCGGCATCTAACTCCTCAAGACCTTCGGGCGTGCTCGATGAGCAGCGGCTGGGGCAGCTGCGCGGCGTGCGGATGGTTCGGTCCGGTGTACACCTTCAGCTTCTTCAGCTGCTGGCGACCGAGGCGGTTCTTCGGCAGCATGCCCCGCACCGACTTGCGCACCGCGTCGGTGGGCTTGACCTCGAGCAGGTTGGCGTACGTCTGCGAGCGCAGCCCGCCCGGATAGCCGGAGTGCCGGTACACGAGCTTCTTCTCGGCCTTCCCGGCGGTGAGCACGATCTTGTCAGCGTTCACGATGATGACGTGATCCCCTGTGTCGACGTGCGGCGCAAAGATCGGCTTGTGCTTGCCCCGCAGGACCCTGGCCACCTCGGTGGCGACGCGGCCGAGCACCAAACCTTCGGCGTCGACGACGTGCCAGGCGCGCTTGATGTCAGATGGCTTCGGGGTGAAGGTGGACACGCGGATGTTCCTCTTGCAATCCAGGGGGACGGAAGATGCTACGAGGAGGCGGCCACCATGGGCAAGCGGCTGTCGGCGCCGTCGAGAGGCACCGGCTCCCGGCGGCGAAGGGCAGCGAGGCACACCGTGCCACTGATGGCGGCGGCCACCGCCCCCAGCATCAGCGACCAGCGGGTGCCGAATTGTTCGGCGAGCCATCCCGAAAGCGGGCCACCGATCGGCGTCGAGCCCAAGAAGAGGATCGAGTAGAGGGCCATGACCCGCCCTCGCATGGCCGGGATCGAGCCCAGCTGGAGGGTGGTCATCGTGGCCGACAGGAAGGCGATGCCGGTCGCGCCCGTGATGAACGCCGCGAGCGCAGCGGTGAGAGGAGTCGGCGCCACGGCGATGAGCGCGGTGCCGATTCCGAACAGGATGCTCGTGCGGGCGAGGAAGATCGTGCTCATCGTCTGCCGGCGAGCGATCCACAGTGATCCCGTGAGCGAACCCATGCTGAACACCGTGGTGATGAAGGCGTAGGTGCCTGCCGTGCCGTGAAAGGTGTGGACGGCCAGCAACGGCAACAGCACGTTCCAGTTGAACGACAGCGTGGCAACCACACCCATGAGGGTCATCGCCAACCGCAGGTCGCGGTCGCGCCAGATGTACCGAAACCCCTCCCGGATCTGACCCTTCTGCTTCGGCACCCTCTCGTTCAAGTGCAGCTCCGCGGGGTCGATCATCCGGAGCGCGATCAGCACGGCGACGAACGACGCCGAATTGGCGATGAAGCACCATCCGATGCCGACGCCTTGGATGAGCCAGGCGGCCAGCGCCGGGCCGATCACGCGTGACCCGGTGATGAGTGCACTGTTGAGGCTCACCGCGTTGGCCATGTCGCCCTCGTCCACGAGCTCGGTGATCATGACTCGACGCGACGGGTTGTCGAACGCGTTGGCCACTCCGGTGAGCCCGGCGAGCAGGTACACCCAATACACAGTTTCGTGGTGGGTGAGCACCATCAGCCCCATCGCGAACGCGAAGAGCATCATGAACGACTGCGTGACCATCATCAGCTTGCGCTTGTCGGTTCGGTCGGAGATCACGCCCGCCCAGGCGCCGAACAGGAGGACCGGCAGGAACTGACAGGCGGTCACGATGCCGAGAGCGACCCCGGAATCGGTGAGTCGGAGCACGAGAAGGGCCTGGGCGATGAACTGCAGCCACGTTCCGGCCTGGCTGATGGCCTGGCCGACGAAGAAGACGCGGAAGTTGCGCGTGTGGAAGGAGCGGAACGTCTCGCCCGTGGCGATCTTGAGCCGGGTCACTGGGTGGTGCCTCGCTCGGTGATGCGTTCCAGCACCGGGATCACGGCTTCGACGGCCGCGAGCTCGTCACGAGACAAGCCCTGAAGCTGTCGAGCCAGCCACGCGTTCTTGCGGCTGCGGCTGCGTTCGAGACGCCGCTCACCTTCCTTGGTGATGGCCAGCTGCGTGACGCGCTTGTCGGTCGAATCGACCGTGCGGGTGACAAGCCCCTCTTCCTCCAGCCCCTTGGCGATCTTGGTGATCATGGGCGAGGACACGTGCTCGGCCTTGGCGAGCTCGCCGACCGTGAGCGGGCCATCGCGGTTGATCGTGGCCAGCGCCGACGCTTGGGAGGCGGTGAGGTCGATGTTCTGATGCCGCAGCTGGCGGATCAGGGGCAGCAACGCGAACCGGAACCTGGTCGCAAGCTCCGTCTCTTCGTTCGTGGTCGTCGTCGACATCGGTCACCAGGTTACATAACCTGGTAACCGATTCCAATCAGTATCGAACTTCCCAGAGACAGAGGCCGTGAGCGGGTGCCAGGTTCCCTGCGGTCGACCGGTCTCCCGCCCGGACGATGCCCGCGAGGTCGCCGGCTCGCTTCTTGCCCAGGCCGACCTCGACGAGCGTGCCCACGATCGAGCGCACCATCTGGTGGCAAAAGGCGTTGGCCTCGATCCAGAACTCGAGCATCCCGTCGTCGCTCCTCGCCCAGCGGGCGTCGAGCACACGCCTCGTGAGGGACGCCTCGTCGTTGGGTCGCCGGCAGAACGAGCTGAAGTCGTGCTCGCCGATCAGCGGGTCGCAGGCCAATCGCATCGCACTCAGGTCGAGCGGCGACTCGATCCACCACGCGGTTCGAGCAAGAAACGGTGACGGAGCCTCGTGGTTGAGAATCGTGTACCGGTAGAGCCGGGACGTCGCCGAGAACCGAGCATCGAAATCGGACGGGGCGCGCTCGATCGAGCGGATCGCGATCTGCGGACGGAGTTGTTTGTTGATCGATCGCTGCAAACCCTCGAGATCGAGCCGCTGCTCGTCCGCATCGAAGGAGATGACTTGCCCCCAAGCGTGAACGCCGGAGTCGGTGCGACCAGCACACGTGAGCTCGATGGGGTGGCCGACCACGCGGGAGATCGCCTCCGTCAGCGCGCCCCCGATCGTTGACTGTCCGTTCTGAACTGCGAACCCCGAGTAGCTCGTGCCGTCGTAGGCGACCGTGGCGCGAACGCGAACGAATTGCTTCGGCGTCTCCGCCTCGACGGACTCGAACAGCGTCACCCGACGGACAGTAAGTCCACCACGAAGACGAGCGTCTCGTTCGGACCGATCGCCCCGCCGGCCCCTTGCTTGCCGTACGCGAGATTCGGCGGAATCGTGATGCGGCGCCGGCCCCCGACGCGCATGCCCGCGACGCCCTGGTCCCAGCCTTTGATCACCTGACCAGCACCGAGTTTGAACCGGAAGGTGTCGCCGCGATCCCACGATGCGTCGAACTGCTTGCGCGTCTGCCACGACACGCCGACGTAGTGGACCTCGACACCCTTACTGCTCACGGCTTCATCACCGGTGCCGACCTCGAGATCCTCGATCACGAGCTCGGTGGGCGGAGCCTCCCCGGGCGTCACAAAAACCGTTGGCTTCTCAGGCATCGCGATGTCTCCTTCGAAATCCCACTCAGACGTACACATTTCTGTGTACGTCTGAGTGGGATTTGGGATCTCTAGACGAGTTCGATGCGCGCCATGGGGGCGTTGTCGCCTTGGCGCGGGCCGAGCTTGAGGATGCGGGTGTAGCCGCCGTTGCGGTCGGCGTAGCGCGGCCCGATGTCGTCGAAGAGCTTGGCGGTCATCTCGCGATCACCGAGGTACGACTGCACCTGGCGAATCTGGTGCAGCTTGGAGTCGGGATTGGCCTCGGCCCGCTTGGCCTTGGTGATGACCTTCTCGGCCACCGGCCGCAGCGCTTTCGCCTTCGCCTCGGTGGTCACGATGGCCTCGGCGGCAAAGAGCGACGCGACGAGGTTGGCCATCATCAGTCGCTGGTGGGCGGCGTCGCCGCCGAATCGGCGCGATTTACGCGGTCGAGCGGGCACGAGCCCTCTACTCCTTCACGCGGAGCTGAAGTCCGCGCTCGTCGAGCTTGGCTTTCACCTCGTCGAGCGACTTCTGGCCGAAGTTCGTGATGGCCAGCAGATCGTCGTCGGTTTTCAGGAGCAACTCGCCGATCGTGTTGACCTGCGCCCGCTTGAGGCAGTTGCGAGGACGCTCTGACAAGTCGAGGTCCTCGATCGGCAGGTCGAGATCGGGCGAGCCCGCCGTGACGGTCGAGACTTCGCCGAGCTCGAGCCCTTGCGGCTCGTCGCTCATGTCGCGCACGAGCTCGACGAGCGAGGTGAGCGTGGCCCCGGCAGAGGCGAGCGCCTCGCGGGGCGTGATCGACCCATCGGTCTCGATGTCGAGCACGAGGCGGTCGTAATTGGTGTCTTGCTCGACCCGCGTTGGCTCGACCTCGAACGCGACCCGCCGAACGGGCGAGAAGATCGAGTCGACCGGGATCACGCCGATGGTGGCCGTGGTCTTGTTGCGGTCGGCCGACACGTAGCCGCGGCCCTTGGTGACCGTGATGTCGATCGCGAGGCGAGCGCCGGCGGCCAGGGTGGCGATGTGCAAGTCGGAGTTGAGGATGTCGACATCCGCGTGCGGCTGGATGTCGGCGGCGGTGATCTCGGTGTTCGCGCCTGCGCCCTTGGCGTCGAGCCGAAGCGTGACGGGCTCGTCGCTGTGGACCTGAAGGACGAGATCCTTGAGGTTGAGAATGATGTCGGTGACATCCTCGGTCACGCCCTTGATGGTGGTGAACTCGTGGAGTGAGTCGTCAAAGCGAACCTGCGTGACGCCCGCGCCGGGGATCGACGACAGGAGCGTGCGGCGAAGCGAGTTGCCCAGGGTATGACCGAAACCGGGCTCGAGCGGGCTGACGGCGAACCGCTGACGGTTGCCAATCTGCTCGTCGATGGCTTCGACGGTGGGCCGTTGAATGACCAGCATTGATGAACTTCCTCGTGGTGAGGGGGGCGGCGGGGGGTTTTGGCTACTTGGAGTAGAGCTCGACGATGAGCTGTTCGCGCACAGGTACGTCGATTTGGGAGCGCACTGGCAGCTCGAGCACGGTGACTTGAAGTCCGCCCTCGGAGGTCTCCAGCCACGACGGCGTCGAGCGGTCGAGCGTGTCGATGTTGTGGCGGACGACGATCATGGATTTCGCCTTGTCGCGCAGCGCGATGACGTCGCCCTTACGGACGGTGTAACTCGGGATGGTGACCCGCTTGCCATTGACCGAGACGTGGCCGTGGCGCACGAACTGGCGCGATTGCGCGCGGCTCGCGCCCCAACCGGCGCGAAACACGGCGTTGTCGAGCCGGAGCTCGAGCAGCTGCAGCAGACGTTCGCCCGTGACCTCGCGGCTACGCGTGGCCTCTTGATACACGCGGCTGAACTGCTTCTCCATGAGGCCGTAGATGCGGCGAGCCTTCTGCTTCTCGCGCAACTGCAACAGGTACTCAGAGCCTTGGCGCTGCCGGTTGCGGCCAGCCTCGCCCGGCGGGTACGGCCGCCGTTCGATCGGGCATTTCATCGTGTCGCACTTGGCGCCCTTGAGATACAGCTTCATCCGCTCGCGGCGGCAGAGCCGGCAAACGGGTCCGGTGTACCGAGCCATCAGACGCGCCTTCTCTTCGGCGGCCTGCAACCGTTGTGGGGCACTGGCGTGACGTCCTTGATGCCGGTCACTTCGATGCCGGCGTTCTGCAGCGAGCGGATCGCCGTCTCCCGTCCGGATCCGGGACCCTTCACGACCACGTCGACCTTGCGCACTCCGTGCTCCATCGCACGACGGGCGCACTGCTCGGCGGCCATCTGCGCCGCGAAGGGCGTGGACTTGCGTGAGCCTTTGAAGCCGACATTGCCGGCCGAGGCCCACGCGAGGACGTTGCCGTCCTGGTCGGTGATCGAGACGATCGTGTTGTTGAACGAGCTCTTGATGTGAGCAACGCCGTAGGCGACGTTCTTCCGCTCGCGTTTGCGGGGCCGGCGCCCGCCTGGCTTCGGCTTCGCCATTACTTGCGTGCCTTCTTCTTCCCGGCCACGGTCTTCTTCGGGCCCTTACGGGTGCGGGCGTTGGTCTGCGTGCGCTGACCACGCACCGGCAATCCCTTGCGGTGGCGGAGACCCTGGTAGCACCCGATCTCCATCTTGCGCTTGATGTC
>JBEEGD010000094.1:0-6388 GCA_041166685.1 Acidimicrobiaceae bacterium
GGCCGCCTGACAGCACCTACGAGCGAGCCACAGGCGAGAGAGTTGGTGTCGAAAGAGGGCGAGCGATTTGTGTCGGAATTAGGCAACGGCACGGGGTCAGACCCCGTGCCGCCGCCTCCGCTCCCACGCGGTTGGTGGAACTGACCGGCGCCCCCGCGGGCGCCGGTCAGACCTGGTGACGTCTCCCGCCAGACGTCACCGTGGTGTCATCGCCCCCGCGAGCGCATGCTTGCTGTGGCCATCATCGGCACCGGCCGGTTGGACAGCGCCATCAACACGCCACCGAGCACCAACAGGATTCCGGCCGTTGCGGACAGGCCCGCGGTGGACCCGGCGCCGGTGCGGGGCAGCGTCGCAGCCCGCACGACTTCGGTGCCCTGAACGGTCGGCGGTGTGGTGCTGGGTCCCTCCGTGGTCGGCGGCACCGTCGTGGTGGTCGCCGCATCGATGCAGTCGTGGATGATCTGCTGGTCACCGCTGTCGAAGTTCGTGCCGGTCACCCGGAAGGTGGCCGTCTCGTCTTCCGCCATCGGGTAGGTGCGGAACACCGACTTGCCGACCGCCACCGTGACGGTGTCGATCGCCGAGCCGTTCTTCGTGACCTTGAGGTCAGCAGGAACGGATCCGGTGTTCGTGAAGGTCACGAGGACGCCGCCTTCGGCGCAGCTGTTCTCGATCTTTGCGCTGGGCTTGAAGCAGTCCATCGTGAAGCTCAGGTGGTCAACCAGCACGCCCGCCGTCGCTTCCGTGATGGTGATCACGACCGTCGCGCCTTCGGCCACCGGCTCGGTGAAGTGCTTTGCGGTGGTCGAGGTCACGTCGTAGGTGGTGGACTTCGAGCCGACCGTCACGGTGAAGTGCGCCGTACCGGGCTTCGAGTTCGTCAGATCGATGTCGACGCCACCAGCGGCGCAGTTCTTCAGGGCAACCGCCGCGGGGTTCAAGCAGTCCGCAGTGAACCGTTCGGTGTACACCGTCGTGCCCGTGAGCACGTCGACGACGCTCAAGGTCGCAGTTTCGCCGCTGCCGAAGGGCACCAACTGGTGGACGGTGGCAAGCGTGCCCACCGCCACGTTCGAGGCGACGACGGTGGTGCCCTTGAGGATGTTCACGTGGGCGATGTCGTCGTCGTCGGGGTTGGTGATCGCGATGTCGGCACCCGGTGAACCATTGACCATGGCGCAGGTGACCACTGCATCGGCCCTCGGCGGGAGGGTGCACTTGCCCACGCCACCGTTGTTCGCGGCGATGAGCATGTTCGGGCCGCTGGCCTTGGGGGGCGTAGCGGCCTGACGGCTGGCATTGCTGTAGTAGCTGCCGTTCGGGCCGACGTTGTTGAGCGGCGGGCCGATGACGGCGTCGAGCTGGAAGTTGCAGGCTGCTTCCTTCGGCGGGATCGTGATCGTCAGGTGGCCGAAGTCGTTGGCGGTGCCGCAGTCAGTGCCGCTGCAGAACGCGAACGAGACGAGGTGCTGATCGTCTTGCGGCACGAACGTCGGGTGCTGTGTGGCCTTGACCGCGAAGCTGATGCCGAGGTTCTCGCAGCCCGGCGTGTAGTCGGTCCAGTTCATCGTGACCTTGTCGCCGACCACGAGAGTGAAGGCGGACAGGTCGGTGCCGGTCGTGTTCGTTCCGTTGTGATTAACGATGAACGAGACGCCCTTGAGGACGTTCGCGCCGTCCACCTTGCACGACGCCGGAATCGCCGCCGTCGGGACGTTCGGGTAGTTGATGAAGTCGGTGATCGGCGTCGCCGTGGTTGCTGCTTCAGCGGACGGCGACAACGTCGTCAGCGCGGCGGCAACCAGGACACACAGAAGGCCAACTGCAAAGGTGACTTTTCGGGAGGTGTTCGAGCGGAGGTTTGAACCTCGCCCGGTCCCGGTGACCTGACCCATCAGACTGCTCCTTGGATGCGTGGGAGTCGGTGAGGTCTGGAAACTCGGTCCCAAAACCTCGGAAACCGGCCCTCCGGACCTCATGTCCGGGGCCGGTTTCGCTCTCGCTCCCCGCCCGGCTAAGCGACCATTGCGCCGGATGGATCAGTGCTTTCCCCATCGGGCAGACTAGTCCGCCACGTAGCGTGAGGCAATGGGTCAGATGGCCTACGTTGAGTGTTATGAAACTGTAACCTAAGGGCAGCTCAACGGACCACGAGCTCGTCGCCGTCGGCGTCGACGGTGACGTGGTCGCCTTCGCTGAGCGTGCCGTCGAGGATGGCGGTGGCCAGTCGGTCGCCCAGCTCGCGTTGGATGACCCGCTTGAGCGGCCGAGCACCGAAGGCCGGGTCGTAGCCGACCTTGGCCAAGACCGCGGTCGCCGCAGGCGTCACCTCGAGGGTGATCCGGCGAGCGGCCAGCCGGTCGCGCAGGCGTCGCAGCTGGATCTCGACGATCGCGCCCAGGTCCTCGACGGTCAGGGACTTGAACCGCACGATGTCGTCGATGCGGTTGATGAACTCGGGCTTGAAGTAGTCCTTCGGCTCGCCGGCCAGGTTGGACGTCATGATCAGCACGACGTTGGTGAAGTCGACCGTGCGGCCTTGGCCATCGGTGAGGCGCCCGTCGTCGAGCAGCTGCAACAGCACGTTGAACACCTCGGGGTGAGCCTTCTCGATCTCGTCGAGCAAGACCACGGCGTAGGGGCGACGGCGCACGGCCTCCGTGAGCTGCCCACCTTCGTCGTAGCCCACATAGCCCGGAGGAGCGCCGAGCAGCCGGGAAACCGTGTGCTTCTCCTGGTACTCCCTCATGTCGATGCGGACCATCGCCCGCTCGTCGTCGAAGAGGAACTCGGCGAGTGATCGCGCCAACTCGGTCTTGCCGACACCCGTCGGGCCCAGGAACAGGAAGGAGCCAATCGGTCGATTCGGGTCCGACAAGCCGGCTCGGCTGCGCCTGATCGCGTTGGCGACGGCGGCGACCGCTTCGTCCTGCCCGATGACGCGGTCGTGGAGGACCTCCTCGAGCCGCAACAGCTTGTGCATCTCGCCTTCCATGAGCCGGCTGACGGGCACGCCCGTCCATTTGCTCACGACCTCGGCGATGTCTTCCTCGTCGACCTCCTCTTTCAACATCTTTTGATGCGCCTGGAGCTCGGCGAGCTGCTTGGTGGCGTCCCCGACCTTGCGTTCGAGCTCGGGGATGACCCCGTACCGGATCTCCGCGGCCCGCTCGAGATCGACCTCACGCTCTAGTTCACCTCGACGTTCCTCGAGCTCTTCCTTGAGCGCGCGGATTGTCGCGATCGACTCCTTCTCGGACTCCCAATGGGCGACCATCGCCGCCTTCTGCTCGTTGAGGTTGGCCAGCTCTTCCTCGAGGGCGGCCAACCGCTCCTTGCTGGCTGCGTCGGTTTCCTTGGCGAGCGCGACACGCTCGATCTCGATTTGGCGGATACGGCGTTCGACGACGTCGATCTCGAGCGGCATCGAGTCGATCTCGATCCGCAGCTTGCTGGCGGCTTCGTCGATGAGATCGATCGCCTTGTCGGGCAGGAACCGGCCGGTGAGGTAACGGTCGGACAGGACGGCCGCGGCCACGAGCGCCGCGTCTTGGATGCGCACGCCGTGGTGGACCTCGTACCGCTCCTTCAGACCGCGCAGAATGGCAATCGTGTCGTCCACCGACGGCTGATCGACATACACCGGTTGGAAGCGACGCTCGAGCGCGGCGTCTTTCTCGATGTGCTTGCGGTACTCGTCGAGCGTCGTGGCGCCGACGAGGCGCAGTTCGCCGCGGGCGAGCATCGGCTTGATCATGTTGCCGGCGTCCATCGCCCCCTCGGCCGCACCTGCACCCACGATCGTGTGCAGTTCGTCGATGAAGGTGATGACCTCGCCCTCGGCGTCGGTGATCTCTTTGAGTACGGCCTTGAGCCGCTCCTCGAATTCGCCGCGGTACTTCGCGCCGGCGACCATCGAGCCGAGATCGAGCGAGATCAGCCGCTTGTTCTTCAGACCTTCTGGCACGTCGCCTTCGACGATGCGGCGGGCCAAGCCCTCGACGATCGCCGTCTTGCCGACGCCGGGCTCGCCGATGAGCACCGGGTTGTTCTTCGTGCGTCGCGACAGCACCTGGATCACACGGCGAATCTCGTCGTCTCGCCCGATGACCGGGTCGAGCCTGCCCCGACGGGCCGCCTCGGTGAGGTCGCGGCCGTACTTCTCCAGTGCCTGGTACTGCTCCTCCGGATTCTGGCTCGTGATCCGATGACTGCCCCTGACCTCCTGCAACGCGGCCAGGAGGTCTTCACGATTGACGCCCAACGCCTCGGCCAGCGCCAGCAGCAGGTGCTCGGTCGACAGATATTCGTCGCCCATCTCGGCCCGAGCGCGGTCGCTGGCGTCGAACGTCTGCTGGAGCTCTCGCGACAAGCGGACATCGGAGCCGTAGGCCTTCGGGAGCTTGGCCACCGCCTCGTCAGCCGCGTTGCGCACGGCCAGCGGTGGCTTGCCAACTCGGATGAGAATCGGTAGCACCACCCCGTCTTCTTGGCGGAGCAGCGCGGCCAGCAGATGGTCGGTGGTGACCTCAGGATTGGAATTGGCCCGCGCGGCCTCCATGGCCTGCGTGAACGCTTCCTGGGTCTTGATCGTCCAGCGATTGGGATCGAGCGCCATTGTCGATCGAGGATAACGCGCTCAGAGAAGTTGACAACGTTGGCATCAACTTCGGGCAGGAGAAGACAGCAGGACAATCGGCCTGCTGCGGCGAAATCGGCAACAGCAACGCGCTCGTGGGGGGCGGCGCACATCGAGCACTGAGGGGTGCATTCGGGATGAAACCGTCCGTTCGTCGAGCGACTGTGTTGGCCGCGGCCGTCCTGATCGTCGGTCTTCTGGCCCCGGGCGGCGCCACCGCCAAAGCGCCGGCCACCACGAAGATCTCGTCGGCGCTGCGCGGCATCGTCGAGCACCACCTGGGGGACCGCCTGTACGGCGAGGTGGTCCAAGGCCATCTGAGCGGCGACGTCTACTACCTGGCCAAGCTCGCCTCGATGGACGACGCCAGCCTCGACGCGCTGCGCGCCGCGGGCGCAACGGTGCGACATCGCTACGACGTGATCGGTTGGGTCGCGCTGTCGTCGCCGGAGGGTGCCGTGAATCGCGTTGCCGCCATCTCACAGGTGACGCGCCTCGAGGTCGACAAGGTCCTTCAGATCGCGACCACGACGGCGACGTCGACGGCCGCGTCTGCGTTCGGTGATCAGACGAAGCGCGGCACGCACGACGTCGGCGCTGACGCGGCCTGGCTGAACGGCATCACCGGAAAGGATGTGGTCGTCGGCGTCACCGACACCGGCATCGACGAGTTCCACTCTGATCTCGCGGGCAAGGTCGACGCGTTCGTCAACTGCATGGGCGTGATCCCGAGCGTGCTGACCGCCGTGAACGACATCGGTCAGTGTGTCCCGTCACCCGGCAACGACGACAACGGTCACGGCACGCACGTGTCCGGCATCGTCGCGGGCAACGCCGCGGGCAACAACGAGTTGCCAGGCATGGCTCCCGACGCGCATCTCGTGGGCGCCAAGGTGTGTAGCGCGGCGGGGACGTGCCTCAACTCTTCGGTCATGGCGGGCATGGTCACGCTGGCGACGCCGAAGGCGGATGGCGGCCTCGGCGCGCAGGTGATCAATATGAGCCTTGGTGGTGGTCCGGCGTACGCCGCGGGCATCTTCGACGCGACGCAAGAGACCGACGCCGATCCGTCGGCACAGCTCGTCGACAAGCTCGCGGAGAAGTACAACGTCCTGTGGGCGATCGCCGCCGGCAACGCCGGCCCGACGTTGCAAAGCGTCGGCTCGCCGTCAACGGCGTCGCAGGCGATGTCGGTCGGGGCGTCGGTGACCGACTGGGATCGGCATCATCCGACGGACGAGACGCAGCATGGGATGAACGGCAAGGTGCTCCCGGACGGCGCGCCCGCGAGCGCCAAGGCCATCGCGGTGTTCAGCTCACGGGGGCCGAGTGGTGATCGTCAGATCAAGCCCGACTTCACCGCACCGGGCGCGTACGTCGTTGCGGCCGAGGCCTCGACTGGAGGTGAGGTTCATGCCGGCGATGCCGCGGTCGGCAACAAGTACTCGTCAGACCCGACGTACGCAGTGCTCTCCGGCACCTCGATGGCCGCGCCGTCGGCCGCTGGTGCAGCCGCACTCGTGATCGACGGCTACCACCAGGCAACGAACCAGACGGCGCCGTACTACGTCGTGAAGGCGGCCATGACGAACACCGCCAACGGCAACGCGTTCGAAGGCCCGGTGACGGGATTGATCTCGTCGATCAAGTCCAACCGACTCGGCATGGACCCGAAGACGTTGTTCCCGCCGCGCAACGATGCCAACGTTGGTGTCACCGGCCAGGGCGCGGGCCGTGTCCACGTGC
>JBEEGD010000095.1:0-3701 GCA_041166685.1 Acidimicrobiaceae bacterium
TCGGCTCACCGACATCGCGGACGAGGTCGGATTGGCGTCGCGTTCGCTCGCCCGACGTTTCGACGACGAGCTCGGCATGACGTGGCGAGCTGCGCTTCGGCGCCTGCGCATCCTCCAGGCGATCGAGTACCTCGCCGGCACCCATCACCCGGTGACCCAGATCGCCATGGACGTTGGATACTCGTCACTCTCGGCGTTCCAGTCCGCGTTCCGGGACCTCGTCGGCCAATCCCCGTCCGAGTATCGCGCCAGCTTCTCGCCGTGAGGCGAGCAGAGGGCTCGGCGACGCCACCCAGCCGATCGAAGGCTCAGCCGGCGCCGCCGTGCTCCAGACGGAGCGCGCCCTCGACGGCGAGGCGGAACCGGCCCCACCCGGTCTTCTCGATGCGCATCGGTGCTTCACGCTCGTCGAGTCTGCGCTTGAGGAGAATGAGTCGGCTCTCGAGGTTGTCGCGGAAGGCGGGCAGCTCGAGCGAGGGCTCGAGCCGCACCTCGCGGTTCGTGAACTCGGAGCGACCGTCCTCGACGTGCTCGCGCAGGAGCGCCCAGAGGATGCGACCGGGCACTCCCTTGATGAGGTAGTCGCCGTCGATGAACGTGCTCCCGTCGACGGGGAAGAAGCGGATGCCGGTGACGCGATCCGCCGGCGTCGGCGTGGTCTCCGCAGCCGGCGGTGGCTCAGCGGATGGGGCGTCGTCGGTGACCATCGCTCGGCCGCCGGCGCGGTCGAGCTCGACGGCGCTCGCGGCGAGGTGCGCGACGACCGCGAGGAGCAGCTCGTCCTCCGCCGTGAACGCGCCGAGGCGGTCGCTCTCCACGGCAAGGACGCCGAGCAGCTGTCCCATCACCATCGCCGGCACGGCGAGCTGGCTGTGGGCCTGTGGCAACCCGGGTAGCGGCACCTCGCGCTCCGGATCGGTGTCGGCCGGCCCAGCCATTCGCGCGTAGAGGAGCATGCGCTGGAGGTTCCCCACGCGCATCGTGCGCCGCTGGGCGGCGACCAGGCCGATGACGCCGACACCGACCCCCACCTCGGAGCCGATGCCGGGGCGGTCGTAGCCGTGACTCGCGATCGTGAACAGCCGGGTCGCCGTCTCGTCGAGCATCATCAGCAGCGAGTGATCGAACCCGAACCGCGTCGAGAGCCCGTCGAGCGCAACCGTGATGACCTCGTCGAGGTCACCGCAGCGGCCGAGCCGGTCGGTCAGCTCGGCAAGACCCTCGAGGTCGGCGGCGGCAGTCCGCCTCACGAGTCGCTCGGCGCTCCCGACACCTGGTCGCAGCGCTCCACGCGGTAGATGTCGGCCCCCCGCAGGGCGAACACGTCCTCCATGTTGAGCAGTGCGCCGATCGCGCCGATGCACGCGCTCATGTCGTCGAAGACCTTGCCTTCGGTCTCGGTGTGGACGAACCGGAGGTGGAGCCGGAACGTCTCGTAGGACTGGGAGTCGGTCACCAGTACCGACGCGATCGGGTTGTCCACGAGGTTCGCCGTCGTCTTGGAGAAGTACTGGTTCGACAGGGCGACGTGCTCGGCGTCGACGAGGTAGAGCTGCGAGAGGTGGGTGATGTTCGGGCGTCCATCGGCTGAGCACGTCGCGATGACCGGCGGGATCACGCCGTCGAAGCAACCCCGCATCGCCGCGACGTCGAGGACGTAGCTCACGCGCCCGCTGCTCCCAGCCGAGCGCCGGCGACTCGACCCGGCGTCTGGTCGTAGAGGTCGGCAACGTCGACCCATGCCGCGAACAACGCGAAGGGTCGAAGCCGGTCGCCCAACCCGCGCGGGTGCCCGATCTCGACAAGGCGGGCGCAGAAGCGCGCGTGGTAGCGGCGGAGGTGTTCGAGGTCGGACGCATCCGCAGGCTGCACATCGCCACTGACCTCGCCCTTGATCTGCACCGAACGGAAGGACTGGATGTCGGTGAAGGTGACCGCGATCTGACCGTTGGCCGCGAGGTTGTCGAGGGTTCGCCCGGCGTCCGAGCCGATCAGCACGCGCAACCTGCCATCGTCCGCGACGAAGGCGCCCCACGCGCGGAACGCCTCGGGCCGGAGGTCGTCGCCGCGCGAGGCGCCGAGCATGGCAACCCCCGATTCGATGAATTCTGCGAGCTCGGAGTCGACCATCGGCCTTGGATCCTAGCGATAGGGATCTCTCAGCATTTCGACACGGACCACTCAGGAAACGCCGCCAGATGCTCGTCGTACGTTCCTCGAGGCGAACACGCCACGGCACCCCGAGCTGCTCGGAGGCCGGTCACACCGAGGAGAGATCACATGACCATCGACATCGTTGCCGTCCCCGTCCCGTCCGACATCGAGGGCTCCCCGATCCCGTTCGACCTGTACCGCGAGGTGCACAAGGGCCTGCGTCACGCCCTGTTCGACCTGACCGTCACCGTCGGTCGCGCCGACTGCACCGCGACCGCGGCCCGGCAGGACGTCGTCACCAAGACGCTCGGGGTGATCGCGCTGCTCCACGCACACCACGGTCACGAGGACGCGTTCATCCAGCCACTGGTCGAGGCGAACGCCCCCCGCCTTGCCGCGATCATCGAGGAGGGCCACATCGAGACCGAGCAGGATCTGGTCGAGATCGAGGCGCGGCTCAACCGGCTCAGCGATGCGGTCGAAGGCGAGGAGGTTGCCGCCGGCGCCGAGCTCTACGGCGTCCTCGCGCTGTTCACCGCTCGCTACCTCGCGCACATGGCGCTCGAGGAGGGCGCAGTCATGTCAGAGCTGCGAGGGGCACTCAGCCTCGAGGAGCTCTTCAGCGTCGAGGTCGCGATCCGCTCGACGATCGCCCCCCCGCTGATGGTCGAGTTCATGGGCGCCATGCTCCCCGCGATGAACGTCGACGAGCGCACCAACATGCTCGGCGGGATGAAGGCCAGCGCGCCGGCCGAGGTGTTCGACCTGTTCCGCAAGGCGGCCGAGTCCGCGCTGCCCGCCGACGACTACGCCGTCGTCGCCACCCGGATCGGCGTGGCGTGATGCGCATCGGGCTCGCACTCCCGCAGGCCGGCGCGCTCGCTGACCCCGCCGCCGCCCGAGCCGTCGCCGTCGCGGCCGAGCGAGCCGGCTACGACTCGCTCTGGGCCATGGATCGGCTCCTCGCGCCACTCACGCCGAGAACGCCCTACCCGGCCAGCCCGGACGGTGTCCTCCCCAATGAGCAGGACACCGTCCTCGATCCGATCGGCGTGCTGACACTCGCCGCCGCGGTCACCGACCGCATCCGCATCGGCACCAACGTGCTCGTCGGGCCGTGGTACCCCCCCGTCGTGCTGGCCCGGTCACTCGCGACCCTCGATCAGATCAGCCGTGGCCGGCTCACCGTCGGCCTCGGACTCGGCTGGTCTCAGGACGAATACGAAGCAGTCGGCGTACCCCAACGCGATCTCGCATCGCGGTCAGAGGAGCTGCTGGACGTGCTCGACGCGGCATGGGGCGAGCAGACGGTTGAGTACCGAGGCGAGCGAGTGCGCATCGCGCCATCGACCATCGGGCTGAAGCCGTTGCAGCGCCCTCGACCGCCGATCCTGCTCGCGGCGTACACGCCAGCCGGCCTCGACCGGATCGCACGCCGCGCCGACGGGTGGACGCCCGCTGGCCTCCCGGTGGAGGCGATTGCGCCGATGTGGTCGGCGCTGTGCGACATGGCCGTCGGGCGGGGCCGCGAGGCCGACGAGCTCGCG
>JBEEGD010000096.1:0-13926 GCA_041166685.1 Acidimicrobiaceae bacterium
AGCCGTTCCAGCCGCTGCTCCTCGCGCAACATCACCTCGTAGATGTGGCGGCGCTCGTCCTCGGAGAACTCAGGGTCGCGTCGGGCCAGCGTTTGCAGGAAGCCTTTGATCGGCGTCAGCGGGGTGCGCAGTTCGTGGCTCACGGTGGCGAGAAAGTCCGCCTTCTCGTCCTCGATCTGCTTGCGCGACGTGACGTCGCGAGCCACGGCCACGTAGCCGCCGTCGGACATCCGTGAGAAGGCGCAGTTGAGCCAGACCGGCTGGCTGTCGGCCACCTCGACCTGCACCAGCACCTCGATCTCGTCGCCGGTCCTTCCCGGGCACGTTGCGCCAAAGAGCGGCGCACCCTCTTCGTCGCGCGGTCGGAACACGCTGCAGCAGCGTTGCCCCACCGCCACGACCTCGGCCGTCCCCGTAAGCCGAGCCATGGCGGGATTCCACGATCGAATCACCAGGTCGGGCCCCACGGAGAAGATGCCGTCCGACGACGAGCCGAGCACGTCCGCCAACGTGCGTTGCTCCGTCTGCACCGCCTCGAACAACGCGAGCCGATGCAGCGTCGACGACACCCGGTCGCCGAGCGCGTCCAGGATGCGTTCATCGCGCTCCGTGTAAGGCCGGCCGGGACGAGCGGCCACCGCGATCGAACCGCACGGCAGGCCGTCGCTCGCGAGGAGTCGCATGCGCGAGCCCGGGTCGTAGATGGAATGGCCGGTGGTGTCACCCGATTCCATGCGAACCGTGTCGCCCAATCCCTCGATGAGCACCACCGCAGCCGGAGCGTCGAGCAGCGCCATGGCGTGCTTGCCGAGCTCGCGAGCCGCCGCGTCGGTGCTGGCCGCGCCGGCCAACGCCAACTCCGCGCGGCGAAGCCGGTCGATCTCGTCCACGGCAAGGCCATCGTTCCGCTGGCCCCGCTGGCCCCGCTGGCGCCAGACGGCCATTCCCCCGACGAGCGCTGCGCCGACGATGAGGAGGACCGCAGCCGGGAGCATCAGGGTGATGGTGACGAGTCGCCCCAAATCGGTCCATAGCCCGTGGGAGTCATTGTCGACTGACCCGGCTGGAGTAGTTACGCCTCAGGGGAGTGCTTCCAGCCCCAGTTCCTCGCCGTCCCGCCATACGGTCACCGTCCCCGCGCCTTCGGCCGTCCACTTCCCGTTGCCGTCGCGAAGGAGCGCGGTTCGCTCATCGACCTCGGCAACCACCAGACCTTTCGGCGCGAGTTGCTGGGTGCGCTGCGCCTTCTCCTCTGACCAGGTGTCGTGGTGCGGCACGACCGCCACGCCCTCGAGCAATCCGAGGCCGAGGGTGAACGCCCCACCTCGTTGGTCGACCATGGGATCGCACAACACCATCGCGCCGGCAGACGAGCCGGCCAGAGCACCGCCCGCCCGCCACTGCTCGACCAGCGCGTCCCACAACGGCGAGTCCTTCAACACCGATCGCAGATGCATCGGCGAGGTGCCCGCGAGGTAGACGAAGCGGGCCGACCGCACCGCCTCGACGTTGGCGGGGTCCTCCGCGTGGGGGCGACCCAACACCATCAGGCCACGGACACCGATGCCAAGGCCGCGGAACCAGTCCTCGGCCGCGGCAACGAGACGCTCTGGGTGTTCGTATGCCGATGCCGTCGGGAGGACCAGGACCTCGTGGGCCCCGACCGAATCAATGAGGCCCCGGTCGAACGTGCAGCCCTCGCTCCACTCCCCGCCGCCGACAAGGGCAAGCGGCCCGCTCACGGCTGATGCTCCACACGGATGTTCATTGGTCCGGGAACTTAGTTGCCACTTTGGACCCCGATTCCTACCGGCCGGTAACTTCCCCGCATGATCAAGCGCTTGGGGATCGTTGGCTCGGGGATCATGGGCTCGGGCATTGCAGAGGTCGCGGCGAAGGCAGGGATCGAGGTGCTCCTGCGCTCGAGGAAGCAAGAGACCGCGGACGCGATGGTCAATGCGCTCACCAAGTCGTTGGACAAGCAGGTGGAGAAAGGCAAGCTCGATGCCGCCGAGCGCGACCAGACGCTCTCCCGGGTCACCGGTACGCACGACCTCCACGCACTTGCGGAGTGCGACCTCGTCATCGAATCGGTCGTCGAAGACCTCGACGTGAAGAAAGAGCTCTTCCGCGAGCTCGACCTTGCGGTGAAAGACGAGGCCATCCTCGCGACGAACACGTCAACGCTTCCCGTGGTCGACCTGGCCGTCGTCACCGAGCGCCCCGAGCGCGTGTGCGGCATCCACTTCTTCAACCCCGCACCGATGATGGCGCTCGTCGAGATCGTGCGGCCGCTGACCGCGAGCGACGAGACGATCGCCGCCGCGCGCGCGTTCGCCGAGATCTGTGGCAAGGGGCCGGTTGAGGTCAAGGACCGCGCCGGCTTCATCGTGAACGCGCTGCTCTTCCCGTATTTGAACAACGCGGTGCGCATGCTCGAGAACGGCACGGCGACGCGCGACGACATCGACGCGGCGATGAAGGGCGGCTGCAACTTCCCGATGGGACCGCTGGCGCTGCTCGACCTCGTCGGGCTCGACACGTCGCTCGCCATTCTCGACGCGCTCTACGACGAGTTTCGCGATGCGAACTACGCGGCGGTGCCCACGCTGCGACGCATGGTCGCGGCCGGCCACCTCGGACGGAAGTCAGGCCAAGGCTTCCACGACTACCGGAAGTAACACGCCGGTCGAGCCGGCTCCGTCGCAGTGGTGGTTCCCGGTGGCGACGGAAGCAGACGAGAACGGGATCGTCGGCGCGGGCGCGGATCTCGAACCGGGCACGCTGCTCCTCGCGTATCGCTCGGGCATCTTCCCGATGCCGCTGCAGCGGCAGGAAGTCATCGCGTGGTGGTCGCCCGACCCCCGCAGTGTGATACCGCTCGAAAGCCTGCGGGTCAGCCGCTCGCTACGGCAATCGATGCAACGGTTCGAGATCCGGGTCGACACCGCATTCGACACCATCATGGACATGTGCGCGGACCCGGCCCGTGCTGGCCGGTGGATCACGCCTGACGTGCGAGCTGCCTACACCCGGCTGCACGAGCTCGGGTGGGCGCACAGCGTCGAATCGTGGTCGCTCGATGATGGCACGCTCGCCGGCGGTCTGTACGGCGTTGCCGTCGGTGGATTGTTCGCCGGTGAGTCGATGTGCCATCGGGTTCGCGACGCGTCAAAGGCCGCGCTCGTCGCCTTGGTGCACCGGATGCGGGACGACGGGCGTGATGGAGACGGCCGATTGCTCGACGTCCAATGGCAGACCCCTCACCTCGCGACCTTGGGCGCGATCGAGGTGCCGCGAGCCCGGTACCTGCAACTTCTGGACGATGCCCTCGGCCTGGCGTTGCCGCCGGCGTTCGCTTGACGGGAGAATGGAGCCCATGGCCGAGCCCGACCGCCCGTGGTTGATGCGCACGTACTCCGGCCATTCCACCGCTGAAGCATCGAACCGGCTCTATCGCACGAACTTGGCCAAGGGTCAGACCGGACTCTCGATCGCGTTCGATCTGCCGACCCAGACGGGTTACGACCCCGACGATCCGAACGCTCGCGGCGAGGTCGGCAAAGTGGGCGTGCCCGTGGCGCACCTCGGACACATGAAGCAGCTCCTCGACGGCATCCCGCCCGGCGAGATGAACACCTCGATGACGATCAACGCCACCGCCGCGTGGTTGTTGGGGCTGTACGTCGCGAATGCGGAGCAGCAAGGTGTGGAATCGAGGCTGCTGCGCGGCACAACCCAAAACGACATCGTCAAGGAGTACCTGTCGCGGGGCACGTACATCTTCCCGCCCCAACCGAGCCGCCGGCTGATCGTCGACATGGTTGCGTACTGCGCCGAGCACATCCCGCTGTGGAACCCGATCAACGTCTGCAGCTATCACCTGCAGGAAGCGGGCGCCACGCCCGTGCAGGAGATCGCGTACGCGCTGGCAACCGCCATCGGAGTGCTCGATGCAGTGCGTGACTCGGGACAGGTGGACGACGACCGGTTCACCGCGGTGTTCGCCTCGATCAGCTTCTTCGTGAACGCCGGCATCCGCTTCGTCGAAGAGACCTGCAAGATGCGGGCCTTCACCGAGATGTGGGATCGCATCGGTCTCGAGCGCTACGGCGTCACCGACGAGAAGGCGCGGCGCTTCCGTTATGGCGTTCAGGTCAACAGCCTCGGACTCACCGAGGCACAACCAGAGAACAACGTGCAGCGCATCGTGCTCGAGGCTCTCGGCGTCACGCTGTCCAAGAAGGCTCGGGCCCGGTCGATCCAGCTCCCCGCGTGGAACGAGGCCCTCGGCCTCCCCCGCCCGTGGGACCAGCAGTGGTCGCTGCGCATCCAGCAGGTGCTGGCATACGAGACCGACCTGCTGGAGTACGAGGATCTGTTCGACGGGTCCAAGGTCGTCGAAGCGAAGACGGCCGAGCTCATCGAGGCCGCTACGGCTGAGCTCGACGACGTGCAGTCGCTCGGCGGCGCGTTCGAGGCCATCGACGAGCTGAAGGGCCGGCTCGTGCGCAGCCACACCGAACGAGTTCGCCGCATCGAATCGGGCGACCTGAAGATCATCGGTGTCAACTCGTTCACCGAGACCGCCCCCTCGCCGCTCGATCACCAAGAGCTCATCCTCACGGTCGACCCCGGTGTGCAAGACGAGCTCATCGCCGATGTACAGGCGTGGCGTTCGAACCGCGACGCACACGCGGTGAAGCACGCGCTCGACGAGCTGCGTCGCGTCGCGGGCACCGACGAGAACGTGATGCCCACCACGATCGCGCTGGCCAAAGCCGGTGGCACCACCGGGGAGTGGGCTGGGGTGTTGCGCGAGGTGTTCGGTGAATACCGCGCGCCGACCGGAGTGGGCGCGGCAGCGGGCCATGGCGGAACGACGAGCGGCCTGCGCGCGGTCGCCGAGCGCGCCAAAGCGATGGCCGGCGGTCCTCCTCGGCTGCTGGTGGCCAAGCCCGGACTCGACGGGCACTCGAACGGCGCCGAGCAGATCGCCGTGGCCGCCCGCGACGCCGGGATGGAAGTCGTGTACCAAGGGATCCGCCTCACGCCCGAACAGATCGCAGCCACGGCCCGCGACGAAGATGTCGACGTCGTCGGGCTGTCGATCTTGTCCGGCTCACATCTCGAGCTGGTGCCCCAGATCGTGCGCCTGCTGCGCGATGAAGGGGTCGACGCGCCCGTGGTGGTGGGCGGCATCATCCCGGAGGCCGACCGGGCGGCGCTGCTGGCCGACGGCGTGGCCGCCGTCTACACGCCGAAGGACTTCGAGCTGGGCAAGATCATGGCCGAGATCGCCGCTTTGGCCGTGAGCCGTCGGGCCAACCCTGCTTGAATCGGGTCATGCTCGGGCCGATAGTTGAGCAGTGAGCGACAGCTGGGTGGTGATCCCTCTCGTGCTGTGCGCGGCAGCTGCGATCGGATTGGCGATCCTCGTCACACGCGACCGGCGACAGCTCGCGGCGGCCCGCGGGCGCGAACAAGCGCTCACCACACGGGTCGCGGAGCTCGAACACGAGTCCAACGCGGCTACACTGGCGGCCGCCGACATCCGGCCGCTCGATCCGGAATCGGACGCGGAGCCCCTCGAGGACATTGATGGCGAGGGCTCGCTGACCGACGCCTCAACCGGCCTCTTCAACGAACAGTTCTTCCGCGTCAGCCTGGACACACGCGTCTCCGCGGCTCGCCGTCACTTGCGACCGGTCGCCGTGGTCCTCGTGCAAGTGTCGCAAGGCGTGCGTGAAGGCGACCCTTCGCCGGTCGCTCCGGATCTCGTCGCCGAAGGCGTCCGAGCCACGTTGCGCGACGCCGACACCGCCTGCCGTCTCGACGACGGCCGCTTCGCGCTCATCCTGGAGGACACTCCGGAGAACGGCGCGGTGTGGACGGTCGAACGCGTCCGCCGCGCGCTCGCCCTCGAGAAGCCCGGTCAGACGTTGTGGGCAGGCATCGCGTGCTATCCGGCGCACGCCTTCGACGCATGGGAGTTGTTCGACCGAGCGGCCAAGGCCCTCGAGGCCGCCCGCGAGTGGCACCAAGACCGCATCGAGGTCGCCACCGCCGACTGATCTCCCGATGCCTATTTCGTCGAGATCGGGAAACATCGGTCCTCGAGCTTCCCGAAGGCGTAGTCGGGGTAGAGGCCGCCGAACATCCCGCGCGTCTTCTCGGTCCACTCGAGCGCTTCGCGGGTGGAGATGCGTCGATGAATCTGCAGGATCCCGCCGTCGAAGACGCGGTACTCGGCCCATGCGCCAGGGAAGTCCTTCACGCACGCGACCTCGACCCAGGGCACCCCACCCGTCGCCTTGAACCTCCGCACACGGTTGCGATGCGTGTGCCCGGCGAAGTAGCCGCGGATCACCGGCCGACGGGCGACGACATCGACCAGCCGGTCGGAATCATCCGGGTTGATGCCGAAGTAACCGGGCTCGCGACTTCGTGACTCGGGGCTCCACACGTGGTGATGTCCGAACACGAGCACTGGTCGGTCGCTCTCCGCCGCGATCGAGTCGAGCCACTCGATCTGTTCGGCGGTCACCTGTCCGGTGTGATGCCGAGGGATCACCGTGTCGATGGCCGCCAACCGGACCCCGGGGAGGTCGACGACGAACGGTGCGTTGGCGGCGAAGGGCTCGCCCTCGTAGGCATCGTGGTTGCCACGAATGTGGTGAAGACGGTCACCAAACGCCCCTTCATAGGCCGAGAGGAAGGCTTCGTACTCTTCCTTCACGCCGCGATCGGTGAGATCACCCTTCACCAGCACAACGGCAGGGTCGATCTCGCGCATCTCCGCGATCGCCCCGCGGTTCATCATCTCGGGATACGGGTCGTCACCCTCCTCGGCGGCAAACACCTGACCGAGTTCGAAACCTTCCATCACACCGCATTCGGTCTCGCCGAAGTGCACGTCGTTGACGGTCGCAAACCGGCACAGCAACTCGCCACCCGGGCGAGCCAATGTCCGCACCGCGATGCCGTCGAGTTCGTGTTCGGTGTCGGGAGCGAGCCCGTCGTAGCGCGTGAAGGCGGGACCGTCGAAGAGGACGACTTCGTCATCGGCGACGGTAGTGACCTCGATCATCTCATCACCAGGGGCGATCGCGGCGAGCGGGAATCGGCTTGCTCCACCACCGCCCGGCGAACCGCCAACGCGACGTCGACGGCGTCGCGGTCCGCGTCATCGGCACGGGCTTCGGCCATGCGATCTCGATGGCGGCAACGATCGCTGCGAGCTCTTCTTGATCAGGCTCGCGCAGGTTCGTCGTCACAGTGGGCTGTTGCCGTGCTTGCGCTTCGGCAGCTCCTCGCGCTTCGAGCGCAACAGATCGAAGCCCGCGATGATCTTCGCTCGGGTCTCGGCCGGATCGATCACGTCGTCGACGAACCCCCGCTCGGCCGCGCCGTACGGGTTTGCGAAGCGCTCGGTGTACTCCTCCACGAGCTCCGCCTTGCGGGCGTCGGGGTCCGCCGCTGTCTGCAGCTCGCGGCGGTACACGATCTCCACCGCGCCCTGCGGGCCCATCACCGCGAGCTCGGCGGACGGCCATGCAAAGGCGAGATCGGCTCCGATCGACTTCGAGTTCATGACCACGTACGCGCCGCCGTAGGCCTTGCGCACGACGATCTGGATTCGCGGAACGGTGGACTCGCAGTACGCGTACAGCAGTTTGGCGCCGTGCCGGATGATTCCGCCGTACTCCTGATCGACGCCCGGGAGGAAGCCCGGCACGTCGACGAACGTGAGCAACGGGATGTTGAAGGCGTCGCATGTACGCACAAACCGCGCCGCCTTCTCCGACGACTCGATGTCGAGTACGCCGGCAAGGTGCATCGGCTGATTGCCGACGATGCCGACCGGATGACCATCCATGCGCGCGAAGCCGCAAACAATGTTCGGCGCCCACAGCTTGGCGTACTCGAAGAACTCGCCGTCGTCGACGACCGCCTCGATGACCTTGTGCATGTCGTAGGGCTGGTTCGACGTCGGCGGAATGAGATCGATCAACTCAGGGCAGAGCCGTTCTGGATCGTCGGTCGTGGCGAAGACAGGCGGGTCCTCGAGGTTGTTCGCCGGCAGGAAGCTCAGCAGGTAGCGCACGTCGTCGAGGCACGCCTTGTCGTCGGCCGCGATGAACTGACACACACCCGACTTCGACGCGTGCGTGACCGCGCCCCCCAGCTCTTGTTGAGTGACTTCCTCGCCGGTCACGGTCTTCACGACGTCAGGGCCGGTGATGAACATGTACGACGTGCCGTCGACCATGAACACGAAGTCGGTCATCGCCGGGCTGTAGACCGCGCCCCCCGCGCAGGGTCCCATGATCACGCTGATCTGCGGGATGACACCTGACGACTGCACGTTCCGGTAGAAGATGCCGCCGTAGCTGTCGAGGCTGACGACGCCTTCCTGGATGCGGGCGCCGGCGCCGTCGTTGATGCCGATGACGGGCGCGCCGACCTTCTGCGCCATGTCCATGAGTTTGTGGATCTTCTCGGCGAACACCTCACCGAGGGCGCCACCGAAGATCGTGAAGTCCTGACTGAAGATGAAGACCTTGCGCCCGTCGACCGCGCCCCATCCGGTGATCACACCATCGGTGTACGGCCGATCGGTCGCCTCGGGAAGGCGGGTGCGGGCCAGAAGATCGAGTTCGTGGAACGAGCCGGGATCGAGCAGGTACTCGACCCGCTCGCGAGCAAGCATCTTGCCCCGGTCGTGTTGGCGCTGGCGAGCCGACTCCGAGCCCGCGTTGAGCGCTTGCTCCTTGCGCTTGTTGAGCTGCTCGAGTCGCTCGCTGGCGGGGTGTTCCGACATGGCTCGCCCGAGGGTAGTTGACGCCCGTTTCGCCGTTCGAGGCGAGCGCTACAACACCTCCGTGTCGAGGATGTCGATGGCCAACGGAACGGCGAGCAGGAGCCGTTGCAGCTGGTCGTCGAGCGCCACCGCGATCGAGACCGCGTAGTCGACCCCTGCCAGGTTGATCGGACCTGCGGGCGACCATTTCGTCCTGGAGATCGTCGCGCCGGGGACCCCGTCGATGTGGATCTCCCACGCGTCGGTCTCACCACTCGCGAGCTTGACGCTCGCCGCCGGCTTTCGATCTGGCCGGATCACGTCGTAGCGCGAGCGGAGACGGCCGACCTGGCTGATCGTTCCCACAGGAGACCCCGCCGCGTCGACGACCTCGACGGCGTTCTTGAGGCTCGGCTTCAAAACCGAGAGCACGACGTCACCCGTTGCGTCGTCGAAGCGGTAGCTAGGAACGCCGTCGAGCAGAGGGACGAATCGACCGAGGACGCCAGTGGGTCCGGTGACGTTGAGGGACTTCTCGTCATCCGCGCGCGATTGCGCCATGCGGCGCATCATGAATCCGGCCGGTGCCGCCGTGTCGTGTGGGGTGTCGTCTGGCGTGTCGTCTGGAATGGCGTCTGGAATGGCGTCCCGGGTCTCGAGCGGCGCGGTCGTCTGCACGCCGTCGATGGTGATGTGCTCGGTCCACTGAGTGCCGTCGTGGTATCGGAGCTCGCCCGCTTTGGTCGGGTCTTCATACCAACCCGCCGGCGTGCCCTCTGGCGTCGTCACGCTCGTAGTCTGGCCTGCAATGGACCTTCCGGTCATGCCCCCTGTCGCGCCGATGTTGTCAAAGGGAGTCGGCACGCTCGACGACTTGCCCGCGGAGGCCGAGCTGATCTTCGAACCGAAGTGGGACGGGTTCCGATGCATCGTGTTCCGCGACGGCGACGAGATCATCCTCGGCAGCCGCAACGAGCGTCCGCTCACGCGCTACTTCCCCGAGCTGGTTGATGCACTGCGCCGCGAGCTGCCGCCGCGGATCGTCATCGACGGAGAGGTCGTGGTTCCCGGCTCAACCGGACTCGACTTCGACGCATTGCAGCAACGCATTCATCCTGCCGACTCGAGGGTGCGACGGCTCGCAGAAGAAACGCCAGCGTCGTTCATCGCGTTCGATCTGCTGGCGCTCGCGAAGAAGGATCTGACGGAGTTGCCGTTTGTCGAACGCCGAGCCGCGTTGGAGTCAGCCCTCGCATCCGTGGCACCTCCGGTGCACCTCACACCGGCGACGACCTCGATCGAGGAAGCGCGCGACTGGTTCACGCGTTTCGAAGGCGCCGGGCTCGATGGTGTCGTCGCCAAGCCGTCGGACATTGCGTACCTGCCCGACAAGCGCGTGATGTTCAAGGTGAAGCACCACCGCACCGCCGACTGCGCGGTCGCGGGATTCAGATGGCACAAGGACGGCAAGGGCGTCGGCTCGATGCTGCTCGGGCTGTACGACGACGAAGCCACGTTGCATCACGTGGGCGTCTGCGCGTCGTTCACCGCCAAGTTCCGGGGCGAGTTGGCGAAAGCGCTCGAGCCGCTGCGCAAGAACGCACTGGAATCGCATCCGTGGCGCGGGTGGGCCGAGATGTCCGGCGACGGCCGCATGCCCGGGGCCGTGAGCCGCTGGAACGCAAAGAAGGATCTGTCGTGGGAGCCCGTGCGGGTCGAGCGGGTTGTCGAGGTCGAGTTCGACCAGCTGCAGTCGCAGCGGTTCCGGCGCGTCGCCCGCTTCCAACGCTGGCGGCCCGACAAGACGCCCGATCAATGCACCTACGCCCAGCTCGACGTCGCCATCCCCCTCGAACTGCGAGAGGTCTTCGCCAGCCCCTAGCGAAATCCCACTCAGACATACACATTTCTGTGTAGTTCTGAGTGGGATTTGCCGTTAGGTCGGGTCTTTCTTGGCGCGGGAAGGGGCGACTCTGGGGGGTTCGCCTGCCATCTTCGGGTAGACGGGCGGCCATGGGGCGTCCATCAATCCGGAGTCGAGGTCGCGCTTCGACATTTCCAGCAACGGTTCGAGCGACTGCGGACGGTCGGCGATGCTCTCCCACGGGTCACCCCCCTCCGCCACGCGCGGCGGGACGGTGACGAGCGTGAGCTCGTCCGGCATCACCGCGGGCAGCTCGTCCCACGCGAACGGAGTCGACACTTGCCCGCCCGCGCGCGGTCGCACCGACCATGCGCCGAACACGGTTTTGTGCGGGGCGTTCTGGTTGAAGTCGATGAAGACCCGCGATCCGCGCTCTTCTTTCCACCACGCCGCGGTGATCAGCTCGGGGCGGCGGCGCTCGAGCTCACGGGCCACCGCGACGGCCGCGGCACGCACGTCGTACGAGTTCCATCGCGGCTGCAGCCGCACGTACACGTGCAGCCCTCGGTTTCCGGTTGTCTTGGGATGCGACTCGAGGCCCTGCTCGTCGAACAGCGTCTTGAGCTCGGCGGCGGCTTCGCGCACCTGCTCGAAGACAACTCCGGGCGACGGGTCGAGATCGATGCGCAGCTCGTCGGCGTGCTCTGGATCATCGGCGAGGTTCGGCCACATGTGGAACCCGATGCACCCGAGGTTCACGGCCCACAGCACGTGGGCGAGGTCGGCAGCCACGAGCGCGTCGCTGGTCGTGCCGTTGGGGGTACTGACGACCGTCGTCTGCAGCCAGTCCGGGTGCGCCGCGGGAACGCGCTTCTGAAACCACGATTTGCCGGTCGCGCCGTCTGGGAAGCGCTGCAGGAGCGTCGGCCGTCCGCCCATCGCCGCCATCAGCGGCTCGCCGACCGCGATGTAGTAGTTGACGAGGTCGATCTTTGTCTCGCCCCGCGTCGGGAAGTACACCTTGTCGGGGTTGGAGATCTGAACGACCTTGCCGTCGACTTCGAGCTCCGCAACCGACTTCGGCGCCATCAGTTCGAGTCCGCTCGTCGCTGCGCCAACCGGATCGCGCGCTCGGCCAGGCCGAGACCGTTGATCGACTCTGCCAACGCGACCAGCTCAGGCCGCGGCCCCTTCCACTCCACGTCGTCGACGCTCGCGACCACATCAGCGTCGGATTCGACGGTGGCGATGCGCCGGAACAGCAAGGCCAGCTCGAACTGGTCGACCAGCGTCGCCGCGAGGCGACCCGGGTTGCGCACGCCGACACCCCAGTCGTCACCCGCGGGCGGGATCGACTCGAGATGCTTGTACTTCGCCAGCACGGCTGCCGCGGTCTTCGAACCCCATCCGGCGAGACCGGGAAAACCGTCGGCGCTGTCGCCGACGAGCGCGAGGTAGTCGGGGATCGACTCAGGATCGACGCCGAACTTGGCCCTCACCCCGTCAGCGTCGAACACGATGTCCCGCCGGCGATCCCACTGCACGACCTTGCCTCCCACGCATTGGCCGAGATCCTTGTCGGGGGTACAGATCAGCACACGATCGACTCGATCGTCAGCGGCCGCGACCCGCGCTGCCGCGCCCAGCGCATCATCGGCTTCGAGCTCGATCATCGGCCACGTCGTGATGCCAGCGGCGAGGAGCACTTCCTCGATCAGCGGAAACTGGGCGAGCAGCTCCGGGGGCATTCCCGCGCTCGTCTTGTAGCCCGGCCAGAGGTCGTTGCGGAACGATTCGATGATGTGGTCGGTGGCGACACCGACATGCGTCGCACCGGACTCGAGCAACATGAGCACAGAGCCGAGCACGCCCCGCGTTGCGCCGAGCTCGGGGTCCTTGTTGTTCGGCGCGAAGTGATAGCGGAAGAGCTCGTACGTCCCGTCGATGAGATGCACGTCCATGGGCTACGCGCCAACGAACCGGAGGACGTCGTCGGGCGTCGCGACGCCATCGTGGACGATCTCGCCATCGCGTAGTGCGACGCAGCGAGTCACGCGTTCGACGAATTGCGCATCATGGGTAGCGACGATGATCGTGCGTCCGTCCCCGTGGAGCTCTTCGAGCAAGTCGAGGAGCGCGACCTTCCCGGTGGCATCGAGACCGACGAAGGGCTCGTCGACGAGGAGCAGTTCGAAGGGGCGCACGATGCCGAGCCCAATCGACGTCTTCTGGCGTAGACCCCGACTGAACCGTGCTGGCAAGTCGTCGGCGCGCGCCAGCAGGCCCAGGCGCTCGACGATGACGTCAAGGTCGTTTGCAGAGGCGTCGACGCCATGGAGGGCGGCGACGTACGCGAGGTGCTCGCGCACGCTGAGATCGTCGTACAGCACCGGGTCGTCGGGAACGTAGCTCGTCGCCGCGCGCGCCCCCGATGACCCGGCCGGCGAACCGTCGATCTCGATCGATCCACCGGAGAGCTCGAGCGTGCCGGCGACCAGCCGCAAGAGCGTGGACTTGCCTGACCCGTTGTGGCCCACCAGCGCGACGAGATCACCGCGGTCGACCGAGAGGTCGATCGGGGCCAGCGCGACGAGGTCACCGTACGCCTTCGTGGCTCCAACGGCAGAGAGGATCGGATCAGCCATCGGCGATCACGTCCTCTTCCTTTCGAGGCGGCATCGCCGCGTCCATCTGCCTACGCCACCACGCATGCATGCGCTCGCGCTCACGCACCCATCCGCACACGATCACGAAGAGAGCCAACACCCCCGCACCGGCGAGGAGCGCGATGGGCGCCGCGGGCACGCCGTTGCGCGCCGCCGTGCGGGCCGCGAGCACGGGAACGATGCCGATGATCGCCATCGCGGGGGGCCACCCTGTCCGGTACACGATGCGCATTCCCGCGACTTCGGGGGGCATCAGGCTCCACGTGTCGCCTCCACCGCCTTGGCTCGGCGCCCCCGCGACGACACTGATCACTGCCCCACCGACGGCCCCGAGGGCCGCGGGCAGCACACACGCGGCCGCGATCTCCACGGCGGCCAACGACGGACCAGCCGCGACCGCCGCCACGAACGCGACGAGGCACACGAGCAGCATGGCCGCGACCGCGATCGGGATGTGCCGCAACTCGACCGCGCCACCCTCGATCGGCACGGAATTGCGGCGCGTCGGATGATCGATCTCCTGGGCGAGCGGTTCGACGGCATCGAGGGCCGCGAGGTACAGCGCCAACCCGGCGACGGCAATGAGTGGCGAC
>JBEEGD010000097.1:0-12733 GCA_041166685.1 Acidimicrobiaceae bacterium
ACATCGAGGAGGACATCTTCGGCGAGGACTTCCTGCTCACCCGACCTCTCCTCGAAGCAATTCGAAGCGAGGAGCCCGTGGTGCTGCTGATCGACGAGGTCGATCGCGTCGAGGTCGAGACGGAAGCACTGCTGCTCGAAGTGCTGTCCGACTACCAGGTCTCGGTCCCCGAGCTCGGCACCGTCGTGGCGACGCAGATCCCGCTCGTGTTCCTCACGTCGAACAACACCCGAGAGCTGTCCGAGGCGCTCAAGCGCCGCTGCCTCTATCTCCACATCGACTATCCGGATCTGGAGCGTGAGAAGGAGATCGTCCTCACGAAGGTCCCGGACATCACCGAGAACTTGGCCGACCAGATCGCTCGGATCGTTCGCTCGATCCGTCAGCTCGAGCTGAAGAAGGCGCCGTCGGTGTCGGAGACACTCGACTGGGCCCGAACGCTGCTGTTGCTCGGCATCGAGAACGTCGACGCAGAGGCCGCGACCGGCACCGTCAACATCCTGCTCAAGTACCAGAGCGACATCGCCAAGGCCGTGAAGGAATTCGCGTCGGACGGCTCGACCTGGAAGAAGGGCGGAGCGGCCCCGCGTGGCTGACGACACCGAGATCGTGCTTCCCTCGACGGGCGAGCCGATCCTGCAGTTGCTCGCGGGGTTCATGCAGGAGCTCCGCGACGCCGGTCTACCGGTGAGCCTCACCGAGAACCTCGACGCCATGCAGGCCGTGCGTCACATTCCGCTGTCGGACCGCGAGGCGTTCAAGTACGCGCTCGCTGCCACCCTCGTCAAAAACAACGCGCACTGGCGAGCGTTCGAGACGGTGTTCGAGGTGTACTTCTCCCTGCGCGGCCGGGAGTACGCCATCGGCGAGGACGGCGTCGACATGAGTGACGTCGACGAGCTCGACGAGTTCCTCGATCGGATGCGCCAAGAGGGTGCCGAGGGGATGCAGGGCTCCGGCGGCGGCGAGTCAATGACCGCCGAAGAGCTTGCGGAGCTCCTGTATCGCTCGCTCATGGAAGGCAACGACCCGCTGATGCGCGCCGTCGCGCGCCAAGCCGTGCGCCGTTACGCGGGCATGGAGCCGGGTCGGCCCGTCGGTGGCACGTACTACCTGTACCGCACGCTCCGGAACCTGGATCTCGACAGCGTGCTCGAGCGCTTGATGAATCAGACGCGCGAGCAAGTGCCGGACATGTCGCACCTCGAAGAGCGTCTCGAGCGCGACGAATACGAGATTCGCATCGACCAGCTCCGCAAGGAGATCGAAGCGGAGATCCGCCGTCGGTTGGTGGCCGACCGCGGCGTCGAGGCGATGGCCAAGACACTGCGCAAGCCGTTGCCGGAAGACATCGACTTCATGCATGCCTCGCGTGAGGAGATGCTCACGCTTCGGCGAGCGATCTACCCGCTCACGCGCAAGCTGGCCGTCCGCCTTGCTCGCAAGCGACGCCATGGTCGCAAGGGTCCGCTCGACTTCCGCAACACGGTTCGCCACTCCCTGTCGTACGGCGGCGTGCCGGCCGAGCCGAAGTTCAAGTATCCGCGCCCGTCCAAGCCCGAGATCTTCGTGATCGCCGACATCTCCGGGTCGGTGGCGGCGTTCGCCCGGTTCACCCTTCACCTCGTCTACGCGATCGGCGCGCAGTTCTCCAAAGTTCGGTCGTTCGTGTTCATCGACGGCATCGATGAAGTCACCAGCTACTTCGACGGCGTCGAAGACATCGCCGACGCGGTGCACCGAGTGAACACCGAAGCCGACGTGGTCTGGGTTGATGGGCACTCCGACTACGGCCACGCGCTGGAAGTGTTCTGGTCGAAGTGGGGCAAGGAGGTTGGGCCAAAGACCACCGTCATGATCCTCGGTGACGCCCGCAACAACTATCACGCGTCGCAGAACTGGATTGTGAAGGAGATGCGTCATCGGGCCCGCCACGTGTACTGGCTCAACCCCGAGCCGCGCTCATATTGGGATACGGGCGACTCGATCGTCGGCGAATACGGCATCCACTGCGATGGTGTCTTCGAGTGCCGCAACCTGCGTCAGCTCGAAGGTTTCGTAGATCATCTCGCGTGACCCGCATCGTCCTGATCCGCCACGGCCAGGCCCAGGCCTTCGTCGACCAAACGGTCGCCGGCCATGGTTGCAAGGGCTTGTCCGACCTTGGGCGCTCGCAGGCCGCGCTGCTGCGTGAGCGATTGGTGCGTACCGGCGAACTGCGCGGCGCCACCGCGTTCTACGCCAGCCTGATGCGACGGGCGCACGAGACCGCCGAGATCATCACTCCCGCGATTGGCGACGGGTCGCTCGAGATTCGTCAGGACTGCGGTCTGTGCGAGCAGCATCCTGGCGACGCCGATGGGATCTTGTGGAGCGACTACGACGTCCGCTTTGGCAGCATCGCCACGCTCGAGGGCAGTGATCGCTCCAAGATCGCCGCTCCCGGCTCGGAGAGCGTCGACATGATGGTGAAGCGCGTCGGCGAGTCGCTCGATCGCATGGCCAACGAGCACGCCGATGAGACGATCGTCGTCGCCTGTCACGGCGGTGTGGTGGGCTGCTCATTTGAAGCGCTTGCGGGTGTGCAGCTGAACGCGCTCGTCCGCTACACGGAGAACACCGCGATCACGGAGTGGCTACATTCGGATCACGGATGGTCGCTCGTCCGCTTCAACGACGCCGCGCATCTTCTGTAGACGTCATTAGAAGTGCCACTTCGTCGGGGTCCCGGTGAAGTCCGCCTCCGTGAGGCCGTAGGCGACGGAAGGGCCGACGGTGAACAGCGCGTTGTCGGCGAAGAACTCGACCGGTATGTCGGTCTCGTACTTCACGTTGCACGCCGCGGTGAAGCGTTCGACCGCGGCATGCTCCGTGGTCAGTGCCGCCGTGCCTTCGATCACAACCGGCTCCAGACAATTGTCGGTGGTAATCGTGCACCGAGGATCGCGGCCCAGGTTCCGGACCCGGCGTGATCTCGGACTGGAGCTGAACCACACGGCGTCATCGATCCACGCGCCCCAGACCGGCATCACCGCGGGCTTGCCGTCACGATCGACGGTGGCAACCCAGTAGTCGTGCGAAGCGGTGAGTCGCTCGACCGCCCAGGACCACGGAAGCAGGCCGGTGCCCTCCTCCGGTCCTTGGATGCCATAGCCCGGCATGTACGGCCGTGTCGCCCTCGGTGTCATCGGCGTAGGGTCCCATAGATGGAACGAACCACGCTCGGCCGTACGGGGATCCAGGTCAGCCGCTACTGCCTCGGCGCCATGATGTTCGGTGCCTGGGGGAACAAGGACCACGACGACTGCGTGCGCATCATTCACCACGCCCTCGACAACGGAATCAACTTCATCGACACGGCCGACGTGTACTCGACGGGCGAGTCAGAGGAGATCGTCGGCAAGGCGCTCAAAGGACGACGCGAGCAGGTGGTGCTCGCCACCAAGTTCGTCGCGCCGATGGGGG
This sequence comes from Acidimicrobiaceae bacterium, assembly GCA_041166685.1. Lineage (GTDB taxonomy): Bacteria > Actinomycetota > Acidimicrobiia > Acidimicrobiales > JACDCH01 > DASUCS01. The sequence continues at coordinate 3,466 of JBEEGD010000097.1, forward strand.
AGGACACCAACCAGCGCGGCGCGTCGCCTCGCTGGATAAAGCAGGAGGTGGAGAACAGCCTTCGCCGCCTCGACACCGACTACATCGATCTGTACCAGGCCCACCGACCGGACCCCACCGTCGATCTCGACGACACGCTCGCCGCGCTCTCCGACCTCGTGCGTCAAGGCAAGGTGCGCGTGATCGGGAGTTCTACTTATCCCGCCGAGCTCATCGTCGAGGCGCAATGGGTCGCGGAGCGACGGGGTCGTGAGCGGTTCCGCTGCGAGCAGCCGCCGTACTCCATCTTCGCCCGCGGCATCGAGACGGCGGTGCTCCCTACGTGCCTGCAGTACGGGATGGGTGTCATCCCGTGGAGCCCGCTGGCGGGCGGCTGGCTCACCGGCAAGTACCGCCGAGGCGAGGCGGCGCCGTCCGGTGGACGAGCAGCTCGTATTCCGGAGCGCTTCGACTACGACCTGCCGGAGAACCAACGCAAGCTGGACCTCGTCGAGGAATTGCTCAAGCTGGCGGCCGACGCCGGCGTGTCCCTTACGCACCTGGCCCATGCCTTCGTGTTGGAGCACCCGGCGGTGGCATCGGCGATCATCGGTCCGCGCACGATGGAGCAGCTCACCGACGTGATGGCGGGCGCGGACGTGCGCCTCAGCAACGAGGTACTCGATCGCATCGACGAGTTGGTGCCACCTGGCACCAACATCAATCCCGCCGATGCGGGCTACCAGCCACCTTCGCTTGGACGGAAGGCGCGCCGTCGGCCTCGTCGCTGAGCAGCAGTGCGCTGTTCACCAGTGCGGTGTGGCTGAATGCCTGAGGGATGTTGCCAAGAAGGCGCTTCTCGACCGGGTCGTACTCCTCTGAGAGCAGTCCGACATCGTTGCGGAGCGCGAGGAGTTGCTCGAACCGCGCGGTTGCCTCTTGCTTCCGCCCCATCACCGCGAGTGCCTGCACCATCCAGAACGAGCACAGCAGAAACGCTCCCTCGCCCGGTGGGAGGCCGTCGAGGTCTTCACGGTGGCGGTACCGGCTCACGAACCCATCCACGGTGAGCTCGCGGTCGATGGCCTCAACCGTTCGTACAACGCGCTCGTCCTGCGCAGGCAGGAAACCGACGAGCGGCACCACCAACAAGCTGGCATCGAGCTCGCGGGTGCCGTCGTATTGGACGAACACGCCGCGATCGTCGACACCGTTCTCGAGCACCCATCGTTTGATGTCGTCTCGCAGTGTCCGCCACGTGTCGACCGGTCCTTCCGCGCCGAGGTCCTCGACTGAGCGAACCGCTCGGTCGGCCGCGACCCACGCCATGACCTTTGAGTGCGTGAAGTGCCGGCGTTCGCCGCGCACCTCCCAGATGCCCTCGTCGGCCTGCTTCCACCCGCTCTCGAGGAAGTCCATCAGCGCCAGTTGCAGCGGCCACGCCTGATCGTGCGTCGGTAGCTGAGCCGACGCACTGTGGTACAGCGCGTCGAACAACTCGCCGTACACGTCGAGCTGGAACTGTGTCGAGGCTGAGTTGCCACAACGGACCGGGCGCGATCCTTCGTACCCAGGCAGCCAGTCGAGCTCGAGCTCAGGCAGGCGGCGTTCGCCCGCCAGGCCGTACATGATCTGCAGCTCGCTGGGCTCTCCGGCCACGGCCCGCAACAGCCAGTCGCGCCACTTCAGCGCCTCGTCGTGATAGCCCGCCTCGAGCAGCGCAACCAGACTGAACGTCGCGTCGCGCAGCCAGCAGTACCGATAATCCCAGTTCCTCGCGCCGCCGATCTTCTCCGGCAACGAGGTCGTCGCTGCCGCCACGAGACCACCGGTTGGGGCGTACGTAAGGCCCTTCAGCACCGTCAAGGATGACATCACCGCGTCGGCCCACTTCGACCGGTGCGTGCATTTCTTGGCCCAGGACTGCCACCAAAGCTCGGCCGCCGCGACCACGCTGATGGGATCGCTGGTCGCCTTGTAGTCGAGATGGGCGGGGTGCCAGGTCAGTGTGAACGGAACGACCTCGCCCTCGCCAACACTGAACTCCGCGACCGAAGTCATGTCTCGGCCCTTGACCTCCACGGGCGTCACCAAGCGCAACGCGTCCGGCCCGCCGATGGCGACGAGCACGCCGTCGATGTTGCGCACCCACGGCACGATGTGGCCGTAGTCGAACCGGATGATCAGCTCCATCTGCATGGCGACGCGACCGCGGCGTCCTTCAACCAGCCGGATGACCTCCAGGTCGCGGTCTCTGGGCGACATGCAGTCGATGACGGCGACCTCGCCTTCATCGGTCGTGTACACGGTTTCGAGAATCAGCGTGCTGTCGCGGTAGTGGCGCTCGACGTGACGCGGTTCGCCTCGCGGCGCGAGCAGCCAGCGACCATGCTTCGGCTCGCCGAGGATCGCTGCGAAACACCCGCCGGAGTCGAATCGCGGGAACGTCAGCCAGTCGATGGATCCGTCCCGGCCGACGAGCCCCGCCGACTCGAGGTCGGAGAGGAACGCGTAGTCCTCGATTCGTGACGGCACCGGCCGAAGCTACATGGCCGCCGTCATACCGCCATCGACCACGATGTACGTGCCGGTCACGTAGCCCGCGTCGTCGGACAGGAGGAACCGCACCACCTTGCCGATGTCCATGGGGTCCGCGATCCGATGCATGGGGATGCGCTCCTCGAGGCGGACGCGTGCCTCTGGCAGGTTCAGCAACGGGGCGAGCATCGGTGTGTCCACCGCCCCCGGGCAGACCGCGTTGACGCGGATGCCCTCCGCGGCGAACGCGTGAGCCATCGAACGCGTCAGTCCGAGGAGCCCTGCCTTCGACGAGCAGTAGGCCGGGAGCATGCCGTTCCCGCTCAGCCCTTCAACCGACGCGATGCCGACGACGGCCGCTCCGGCACCGACTTCGCGTAGGAACGGCAACAGCTCCTTGACGAGCAGGGCCTCCGCTCGCAGGTTCACATCGAGCACCGCGTCCCACGCGGCCTCGTCGATGAAGGGCACTGGCACCGGTCCGCCGACTCCGGCGGCGTGCACGAGTCCTCCGATTGGGCCGACAGCATCACGAGCCTCGTGTGCCGCGCCCGCGAACGTGGATGAATCGGTGACGTCGAGCCAGCGGCCGATGGCGGCAACGCCAAAGCGATCTGTCGCGACGTTCGCGGTCTCTTCCGCCCCCGCACCATTGAGGTCCCACGCCACGACCGGCCGGCCCGCCTCGGCGCACGCGAGCGCGCAGGCGCGACCAATACCCGAGCCGCCACCGGTGACAACTACCGCGGTCGCTGACATGAGGTTCGTCTCCTAGGGAATGGACTCGATGAGGTCGTCGAACGAACGGAAGAGCGCGGGGCGGTTGTGACGCTCGCGCAGCAGCAAAGCGAGCCGTCGGCTGCGCACCAAGAGCTCGCGCGCCGCGCGACCCGGCCATGGGCGGGGGAGCAGCTCGGGGGGCAGCAATGGGTCGCCGGCGAAGATCTCCGAGAACTCGACGGTCACCGACAGCGCGCCCGGCAAGAACACCGCGTCGGCGAGGCGTTCGTGTCGTTGGCGCATTGCCTGAAGCGCGTCGGGTACTCCTCGATAGGACGTCACAAATCGTTCGTACCGCGCCGCGAGCTCCTCGATCGGCCACAGCCGCTTGACGAGTTCTCGGGGATCGGACACCTCGCCGATCGTGAGGTCGTCGGTCGATGCCTGCGTCACCGCGTCGCCGAGACCAAGGCGGTCCGCCTCGCCGGCGACATCCTTTTCCCATCGGTGGGGCGAGACATAGAGCCCGTTGACGATCGCCGCGCCCCCGAGCGCCAACAGCCGATCGCGAAACGCGTCGCGGGCAGAGCGCTTGGACTCCGGAACCGCGAACGACACCAACCGCCACTTTCGATCCCAACCGCGGCCGGCGTGATCCTGCACGTAGGCCAGGCGGTGGCGTTCCATGTTGCTGCCGAGCGCCTTCATGCCCTGCTCGGTGGCGAGATAGCGAGCGCGACGACCGATGCCGTCTCGCGTGAACAGACCCTCCTGCACCAGCCGGCGCAGACATGACCGAACCTGCTCGGGTGTCTGACCGCACGCCTCCGCGACCGGGAGCAATTCCTCGGCGACGATCGTGCCGTTCTCGTGGGCCATACCCAGGACCAGCACCCTGGTCGGGATGCCTACGGTCGTTTTCGCCACGACCGCAACCTACATGTCGTGGAGGCCACACTCCGTCTTGTCGAGACCGGCCCAACGTCCCGCTCGCGGATCCTGGCCGGCGGCGACGGGCTGCGTGCACGGCATGCAGCCGATCGACGGATAGCCCTGCCTCGTCAGCGGGTTGACGGGCACGTCGTGATCGATGATGTACCCGGCGACGTCCTCGTCGGTCCACGTGGCCAACGGGTTGATCTTCACGAGCCCGCGCAGGTCGCGCGCGATGATCGGCGTGCGCTCGCGTGAGGCCGCTTCGGTGCGACGCAGCCCGCTCATCCACGCGGCCTTGCCCATCAACGCGCGGTCGAGTTGACCGACCTTGACCGCCGAGCAGCAATTCTCGGGGTCGATCTTCCACAGCTCTTCGTCGTGATGCTTCACCGTCATGATGCGGAGGTTGAGGCCGTAGCGACGGCGGACGGTCTCCACGGTGTCGAGCGTTTCGGGGAAGTGATACCCGGTGTCGATGAACACGACCTCGATGGCCGGATACACCTTGACCGCGAGATCGACGAGCACGGCGTCGGTCATCGATGCGCTGATGCAGAGGTGCGGGGCAAAGTTGTCGACGCCCCACTGGATGATTTTCGACGCAGGCAGCCGCTCGAACTCACGGTTGAGCTCGGCCAACTCCTCATCGGAGTACTGGGGCAAACTCGCCAGCGGATTCGGCTCGAGAATCATGTCGCACACTCGGACTCGCCGGTCTCCGCGACGTACGGCCCTGTCTCGTCGTAGTCGACGTAATAGTCCGGGCCAACATCGGGGAGCGGGAACTCGTCGAGCTCTTTGAGATCAGCAGCTACAGCCTTGACGCCGCCGACGCGATCGAGCCACGAGCGGAACAACTCGCCAGCCTCGCGCTCGTCGGCGAACCGACGCACGACGCGGACCGTAGCTTCGGGCGCGTTCTTCGCCGGCAGGCGGAGGGCCTTCTCGCCGAAGTGCACCTGCGTCTGACCGACGTACCCGCCGAGCAGCATCTGGTAGCCCGGCGCGGCCTTGCCGTGCGCGCGCCGCTCCGCACCGAAGAAGCCGATGTCGGAGATGTGGTGCTGACCACACGAGTTCGTGCAGCCGGAGATGTTGGTGCGGATGCCGCCGACGTCGGCCAAGCCGTTTTCCTCGAGCGCGGCGCTGATCGCGTCGGCGAGACCACGCGACTGCGTGACGGCCAGGTTGCAGGTGTCGGCGCCAGGACAGGCAACGACGTCGCGCGCCAACTCTGCTCCAGCTTCGGCCATGCCGATGGTGGTGAGCCGGTCGAACAAGCGGGGCAGCTGCTCTTCCGTGAGATCACGGAAGGCGAAGTTCTGACGGTTCGTCACCCGCACGTCGAGAGCGAATTCGCGCTGCATGGATGCCAGCGCACGGAACTGATCTGACGTGACGTCACCGAGCTTGGCGTAGGCGATGGCCGACACCGTGCCCTTCGCGTTCCCGCGCACGACGTTGGCTTGCTCCCAACGCTCGTACGCCGACGTCGCGCGGATGCTGACCGGCACGCCTTGGCCCATCGGGGTCGGCGCGATCGTGGCGTGCAGTCCGGCGGGCGCGTCGCCTTCCTTCTGCACGGCCTCCGGGATGCCGCCGGGCCACGACGACGACGCCAGCAGGAAGCGGCGCTCCTTGAGGATGCGCGCCTGCAACTCTTCCCAGCCCATCGTGTCGACGAGCCACTTGAGGCGGGCGCGAAGCTTGTTGTCGCGGTTGCCGTGGTTCGAGAACACCCGCAAGATCGCTTCGAGCGTCGGCAGCAACTCTTCGCGCGTTGTGAACTCTTCGAGTGCGAGCGCAGGGTGCGGGTTGGCGCCGAGACCCCCGGCGACGAACACGCGGAATCCACCCTCGAGCTCGCCGTCGTCGTTACGACGCGCGGTGGCGATCACGCCGACGTCGTTGAACATCGCTTGGCCGCAGTCCGTCTGGCAGCCGGAGAAGTTGATCTTGAACTTGCGCGGGAGCCGCTGGGCCAACGGGTGCCGTAGGAAGTGTTGGAACGCGGCTTCGGCCCACGGCGTGACGTCGAGGACTTCGAACGGGCATGCACCCGCGAGATGGCATGCCTGCACGTTGCGCACGGTGTCGCCGCACGCCTCGCGCGTCGTCATGCCCACCGACGCGAGATCGCGCAGCACGGCGGGAACCGTCTCGAGCTCCACGAAGTGGAACTGGATGTTCTGGCGAGTCGTGATGTGACCCCAGCCTCGCGAGTACGTGTCGGCGAGGTGACCCATGAGCTCCATCTGCTCAGGAGTCAGGCGGCCATACGGGATCTTCACCCGCACCATCTGGTTGTGGCCGCCTTGGCGCTGGCCGTAGATGCCGTTGTTCAGGCGAAAGACCCGGAAGACGTCGTCGTCGAGCTCACCGGCCAGATAGCGCCCGAGCTGGGTCTCGAACTTGGCGATGTCGGCCAGCTGAGCCGCATCGATCTCACGCTGCAGCATGAAGGACTCTCCTGAGAGCGGGCCCGGAAAACCGACCAAGTTGATCGGGATTCACAGTGTTCCAAACCCGAGTCGCGAGGTCAACATTCCCCGGCCGGTCATCTGTCTCCAGTGCCGTCACGTACCTCGGAGCAGCTCGCCCACCCGGAAGGCCAGATCCAAGGACTGCCGGCCGTTGAGCCGAGGGTCGCACATGGTCTCGTAGCGGTCATCCAGGTCGCCCTGGCCCACCTCCTCGGCACCGCCGAGGCACTCGGTGACGTCGTCGCCGGTCAACTCCACGTGGACGCCACCGGGCCAGGTGCCCGCTTCGCCATGGGCGGCGAAGAAGGCGGCGATCTCCCTCACGATCACATCGAAGTCGCGGGTCTTGCGGCCGGTGTCAGAGGTGAACGTGTTGCCGTGCATCGGGTCGCAGCACCAGACCACCGGATGGCCGGCATCGGAGACGGCTCGAAGGATCGGCGGCAGCACGGTGGCCACGTTGTCGGCACCCATGCGGGTCACCAAGGTGAGCCGGCCCGCGACCCGACCAGGGTTGAGGGCTTCGCACAAGGCCACGGTCTCCTCGGGCGTGGCGCTCGGGCCGAGCTTGACCCCCACGGGGTTTCCGATTCCGCGGACGAACTCGACATGGGCGCCATCGATCCGGCGTGTGCGTTCGCCGATCCACACCAGGTGGGCGGAGCAGTCGTACCAATCGCCCGTGAGGGTGTCCTGGCGGGTCAGGGATTCTTCGTAGCCGAGGATCAACGCCTCATGGCTCGTGTAGAAGTCCACCTCGTGCAGCTTTGGCTCTGACTCGGTATCGAACCCACACGCCTTCATGAACCGCAACGCGCGGTCGATCTCACCGGCCAGTTGTTCGTAGCGCTGGCCCTGACGGCTCGAGGCGACGAAGTCTTGGTTCCACTGGTGCACTCGAGAGAGGTCGGCAAAGCCTCCCTTCGTGAACGCTCGCAACAGGTTGAGCGTCGCCGAGGACTGGTGGTACACGGACAGCAGCCGCTCAGGGTCCGGCGTTCGGGCGGCGGCGGTGAACGCGATGTCGTTGACCATGTGGCCCCGAAATGCGGGGAGCTCGGCGCCGTCGATGACTTCCGTCGCTTGGCTGCGGGGCTTGGCGAACTGTCCGGCGATGCGTCCGACCTTGAGCGCCGGAACGCCTGAGGAGTAGGTGAGGACGACCGCCATCTGCAGGATGATCTTCAACTTGTCGCGGATCTCGTTCGCGGAGAACGCGTCGAACGACTCTGCGCAGTCACCGGCTTGGAGAAGGAACGCCTCACCATTTGCGACCCGTCCGAGCTGTTGGGTGAGGCTGCGGGCCTCACCGGCAAACACCAGCGGTGGCAGCGAACCAAGCTGCTTCAGGACGCGGTCGAGGGCGGCTTCGTCGGGCCACTCGGGCTGCTGACCGGAAGGGTGTTCGCGCCACGAGGACGGCGACCAGTCGGAAGACACGGCAAAAGCCTGACGGTTCCGAGGGCGTTTGGCAAAGCGGTAAGTGAGGGCGGTATGTCAGGCTCACCGGATGGGGGAGTACGTCCAACTCGGTGAGGTCAAGACCTGGTACGAGGTCGAGGGCGATGGTCCGCCGCTCGTGTTGCTCCACGGCGGCATGAGCGACAGCACCAGCTGGGGCATGCAGGTCCCGGCGTTCTCGCAGAGTCACCGCGTCTTCAGCCCGGATCGGCGGGCCCACGGCAAGACGCCCGACGTCGACGGTGCCCTCTCCTACGACGCGATGGCCGCCGACACTGTCGCCTTTGTCGAGACCGTCGTCGGCGGCCCCGCCCACCTCGTCGGATGGAGCGATGGCGGCATCGTCGCCTTGCTCGTCGCACTCCGCCGCCCGGACCTCCTCGCACGGCAAGTCGTCATCGGTGCCAACTTCCATCACAACGGCCTGCTCGACGCGTTCCACCTCGGTTCCGATCCGGAGGCGGACGAAGTGGCGCTGTTCAAAGCCATGTACGAGGCCAACGCGGTCGACCCGTCGAACTGGCCCCTCTTCTTCGCGAAGTCAGAACGAATGTGGCGCGAGGAGCCGACGATGACCGTCGATGACATCAGACAGATCGCCGCGCCGACACTGGTGATGGTGGGTGACGACGATGCGATCGAGTACGACCACACCGTTGCGCTGTTCGAAGCACTACCGGCGGGTCAACTCGCGGTCGTCCCCGGCACCTCACACGTTCTGAACTTGGAGAAGCCCGCGCTCGTGAACCAGCTCGTGCTGGACTTCCTTGCGGAGACCGATCCGCCCGGAACGTTCATGCCGTTCCGGCGAGCGGTGCCTTAGGCGGCGTCGACTCGGGACGCTGCCTCTTCGCGGACGGTGTTGACCGCTCGCTTGACGAGGCGGCGGGCTGCCTCCGCGGTGACGCCGAGCTCGTCGCCGACCTCGCGGTAGCTGCGCTTGCGGCCGTCGTGGATACCGAACCGCTGCTCGACGGCGTACCGAGCCCGAGGCTCGAGAACGTCGAGGAGACCAGTGACCAGCGAGTCCTGCTCGCGGTCCAACAGCAAGTCCTCGGGCCCGGGCTTCGGATCTCCGATGAGATCGATCAGCTCGGACCCATCGTCGTCGCCCACGGGGCGATCGAGCGAGGTGGGCGTGGTGAGGCGAT
>JBEEGD010000098.1:0-4865 GCA_041166685.1 Acidimicrobiaceae bacterium
TGAATCACGTTCCAGTCACGCTCCCCGACGATGTGACGCACGGCGAGATCGTCGCGATCCTTCCAACGGTCGAGCGCGTCCATCGCGGCTTCGTTGATGCGGAGCGCACCGAGCGAACCACCGGTGACGAGTACCAGGCGCCGCCCGGATTCGACGGCGAGCGCGGCCTTGGCCGCCTCCCCATCGCGCCGCCGATCGATCTCCAGCACCTTGGGCCTGATGGGGTTGCCGGTCACGATGGCTCGCCGCAACGGCGTGCCCGGAAACGACACCGCCGCCGCCCGGGCGAATCGAGCGACGAGGCGGTTGGCGGCGCCCGGGATGGCGTTCTGCTCCGCGACGATGACCGGCACACGCCACAACTTCGCGGCGAATGCGGTTGCGACCGACGCGTAGCCGCCGACGGCGATCACCACCCGAGGACGCAGACGCCGGATCAGCAGCACCGCGTGGCCGAACGCCCGAACAATTCCGATCGCCGCACTGATGTTGCGCAGCGTCAGCCGGCGCTCGATTCCGCGGCCGGGTAGCAGTGTGACGGTGAAGCCGGCCTCAGGGACGAGTCGCTCCTCGATTCGACCCTGGCTTCCGACGAAGTGGATCGTCGACGGCGTGTGTCCTCGTTCGACGAGTGCGCTGGCGATCGCCAGACCCGGCAACACGTGCCCCGCGGTGCCGCCGCCCGCGATGACAACGAAATTTTGGTGGTCAGCCACGCTTCGCGGGCTGACGGGCGACACGTGCCGCGCCGCTGTTGCGGGCCACGTTCAAGAGGATGCCCGAGGCGGCCATGGTGGCGAGCAGTGAAGATCCGCCGAAGGAGATGAAGGGCAACGGAACACCGGTGATCGGAAGCACCCCGATCACGGCGCCGATGTTGACGAAGGCCTGTACGCAGAGCCACGTCGTGATGCCGACGGCGAGCAACCGCCCAAACGGATCTGGCGCCTGCAGGCCGGCGCGCACGCCGAGGAAGCCAAGGGCAACGAACAACATCACGACCAGCAGCGCACCGAACAACCCCAGCTCCTCGCCGATGATGGCGAAGATGAAGTCGGTGTGCGCGTACGGCAAGAAGCCCCACTTGGCCCGCGACGCGCCGAGACCGAGTCCAAAGAATCCGCCCGACGCGAGGCTGACCTGGGACTGGATCGTCTGGTAGCCGGTGTTGAGCGGGTCGTTCCATGGATGGAGGAAGGCCAAGACCCGTGCGCGTCGATAGCTCTGACCCATTGCGGCCACACACGCGGCGAACGTACCGGCGGTGCCCCAACCGAGGAGCGGGCGCATCGGCACGCCGGCCACGAACAGCACCGAGAACGTGATGGCCGCCAACACGATCGTCGTCCCGAGGTTCGGTTGCAGCATGATCAGCAAGGCCAGCACGCAGAAGGCCACCATCACGGGACGCAACGTGACGCGCGTGTCGTCGATCCACGCCGCGCGCCGAGCCAGCAAGTCAGCCCCGAAGATGAGGATGGCGAGCTTGGCGAACTCCGATGGCTGGATACCGAACGTGCCGACACCGATCCACCGCGAAGAACCATTGACGTTCGAACCGATTCCCGGCAGGAGCACGACCACGAGGAGGCCGATGGTGCCGAGGAGCAACGGCCACGCCAGCGCGCGAAGGCGGTGGTAGTCGGTGCGGAGCGCGAGGACGAAGGCGACGCTGCCGAGCGCCAGCCACATGAGCTGTCGTTCGAAGTAGTAGTACGACGACCCTTGCTGGTGGAGCGCGGAGACCGACGACGCCGACAACACCATGACGAGCCCGATGAGGTTGAGCACGACGATCACGGCGAGCAGCAGCACGAAGCCCGGCGGTACCGACCGCGGGCGCGCGGCTCGAGCCGGCGGCCTCCCTCCAGAGCGTGTCGTCGTGGCGGTCATTTGGATACTCCGATCAAGCTGCGTACCTGTGCGCTGAAGTCGTCGCCGCGCTCACCGTACGATCCATACCAGTCAAAAGACGCGCATGCCGGAGACAGCAACACGGTGTCGCCCGGCTGGGCGACACGTTGAGCGGCCGCGATCGCCTCGCTCATCGACGGCGCGACCACCACTGGACGCAACCCCGCGAACGCGGCTTCCACCTCGCCCGCGGCATCACCGATCGCGACAACCGCCCTCACACGCGACGCCGCCGAGGCCAGCACGCCGAGGTCGAGACCTTTGTTCTGCCCTCCGGCGATGAGCACCACAGACTCGAAGGACCGAATCGCCGTGAGCGTTGCGTTCGGGGTCGTGGCTTTCGAATCGTCGAACCACCCCACGCCCGCGTGCTCGCCGACGCGTTCGATGCGATGCGGTAGGCCCTCGAACCGCACGAGGGCCTCGTGGCAGCCCTCGATCGTCGCTCCACCGGCCAGCGCGGTCGCGGCCGCCGCGAGGCTGTTCGTGAGGTCGTGCGGGAACCGCCTCGGAAGGTCAGAGACCGCGACGAGCACCTTGCCGGTGTCGGTGAGGAGCACGTCACCCTCGACGCGGTAGTCCGCGCCTTCACCAAGGCCGAAGGTCAGGTGTCGGGCCGGGGCGCGACCGAGATGCCGCATCACGACCGCGTCATCGATACAGCCGACGGCAAGGTCGCGGGGTGATTGATCTCGCCAGAGCTTGGCCTTCGCCTGCTCGTACGACTCGAGCGAGCGGTGCAGGTTCAGGTGATCGGGCGAGAAGTTCAGCCACGTCCCGACGCTTGGTGCGAAACGTTCGCTGTGGTCGATGCGAAACGACGACGCCTCGACGACGAACACGTCGGTGGCCGGATCGTCGATGGCGGCGACCAACGGCACCTCGGTGTTGCCGGCAGCGGTGGCGCGGACGCCTGATGCCTGCAGCATCGCTGTCGTGAGGGTCGTCACGGTCGTCTTGCCGTCGGTGCCGGTGATCGCGAGCAGCGGACGGTCGTCCCACTCCGCGGCAAGATCGAACTCGCTCCGAACCGGGACACCCGCGCGTCGAGCCAGATCGAGACCGATGTGCACGTCCCCGACGCCGGGCGATGGAATCACCACGTCGACGTCGCCGATCAGGCGTTCGTACGTCGCGACGTCAGGGACGCCACCGAAATCCTTGTCATCGATCACCACGAACTCGTGACCCCGCTCGCTCAACGCCGCCGCCACCGCCTTGTTCGTCACCCCGAACCCCACAAGTAACGCGCGCATCAGTCCAACACTCCGATGCGCAAGAAGTCGGCGTAGTAGAAGCCGAGGCCCAGCGCGGTGAACAGACCGGCGAGGATCCAGAACCTGACGATCACCGTGGTCTCTGGCCAGCCGCCCAGCTCGAAGTGATGGTGGATGGGCGCCATCCGGAACACGCGGCGGCCGAACAGCCGGAACGTGGCAACTTGGATGATCACCGACAGCGTCTCGATCACGAACAGACCACCGACGATCGGCAAGAGCAGTTCAGTACTCGTCGTGAGCGCGAGCGCAGCGAGCCCGGTCCCGATGGCCAGCGATCCGGTGTCGCCCATGATGATGCGCGCCGGATTGGCGTTCCACCACAGGAACCCCGCGCACCCACCGAGCATCGCGGCCGCGACGATCGCCACGTCGTAGGAGTGCACCAAGTGGTAGATGTCCGGCCCGGTACCGCCCGCCGAGCTGTGACGGAAACCCCAGAAGCCGATCACCATGTAGGAGATGAACGCATAGATCGACGACCCTGCGGCGAGCCCGTCAAGACCGTCGGTGAGGTTCACCGCGTTCGCGGTCGCAAGGATCATCCCAACGGCGAGCAAGCCCCACCCGATGGTGCCGAGCTCGATCCCGGGGACGTTGAAGCGAGTGAACGACAGCGAAGTGTGCACCGGGGTTTCGGTCACTGCCACGACCGCGAATCCCACCGCGACGACCAGGAGTCCGAGAACCTTGGCCCGCTTGCTCAGCCCGAGGTTGCGTTCACGTGTGACTTTGATCCAGTCATCGAGCAGCCCGACCGCGCCAGCTGCGACGATGGCGCCCATCACCGCGAGCCCTGTGTACGTGAAGATCACTCCGCTCCGGAAGTGTGCGACGACGTAACCCGTGAACGCGGCGACGACGATCGCCAGCCCGCCCATTGTCGGCGTGCCCGCCTTCTTGTGGTGACCTTCGGGTCCGTCCTCCCGGATCGGCTGACCGATGCCGCGGCGACGCAAGGCGGTGATGAGGAAGCGGGTGCCGAGCAGCGACACCGCCATGCTCACGCCCGCCGCAATCAGGAGGCCGACCACTACCGCGCCTTCAGGAGTTCGAGCGCCACAACGCGATCGTCGAAGGGGACCTCGTGATCTCCGGTGACCTGTGTGGTCTCGTGGCCCTTGCCGGCGATCACCACGACATCGCCGTCGCCGGCGGCAGATATCGCCGCCTCGATCGCGTCGCGTCGTTCTGGTTCGACGAGCACCCGTCCGCGATCCTCGACCCCTGACAGCACGGCGTCGATGATGGCCGACGGATCCTCACTCCTCGGATTGTCGGAGGTCAGCACCACCTGATCGGCGAGTCGGGCCGCCACCTCGCCCATCGGAGCACGCTTGGTGGGGTCGCGGTCGCCACCACATCCGAAGACGACCCGAACGCGCCCCTGACCAGCCACTTCGCGTGCCGCCATGAGCAGCTGCTCGAGACCGTCAGGGGTGTGGGCGTAGTCGACCAGCACCGTGAACGGCTGACCGGCGTCGATCCCCTCGAATCGTCCCGGCACCGGCCCCGCGGTTCGAATTCCCTCGGCGATGACGTCGGGCATGACGCCGAGCGTCCGCGCCGCGAGCGCGGCCGCGAGCGCGTTCGTGAGGTTGAATCGGCCACCGAGTGGGACGTGGAGCTGCACGCCCTCCCACGAACAGCTCGACCAGTCGACGTGCACTTCGA
>JBEEGD010000099.1:0-2804 GCA_041166685.1 Acidimicrobiaceae bacterium
GCCGAGGAGCTCGGCGACCGCGCCCGCCAGGTCGGATCCTACGTCAACACGATCTCGATGAACGTGATGCCGCAGTTCTACCTGGGCGCCCGCCAGTTCCTGATGGATATGGGGCTGCTGCGGCCGACCGATGCCATCGAGGACGTGCTGGACGTGCTCGACTTCAGCCGGCGCCTGAACCTCGCGCTCCACCGATCGCACGCGCACATCATGCCGTCCGACGCGAACCACAAGGCCCAGCTGCACACCGCGCGTCAGACGCAGTTCTTCGACGACGGAGCGCTCGGCGTGACGCCCGGGGACACGCTGCACACGTCGTTCAACCGCTTCATGGCGACCGTCTCCACCTACGGCTTCCTCAGCCACTGCGAGTGCCGGCTCTCGTTCAACAACCACGGCCCGTACATGACCAAGAGCGGACACGAGATGCTCGTGCGCGACATGGTCGACCTGGCCGAGTGCGACTACCCGTGGATGGACGGGGCCGCGGCCGGCATCGATCACAACAACCTCACGATCACCGTGACGATGAAGGACACGCACTTCAACATCGTCGATGACTGGGGCTCGTTCGAGGCCGATCCGAGCTACGACAGCAACAACATCGTGGCAGTCGGCGTCTACACGTCCGACCACCTGTCCGACGGCTACATCCCGGTTCACATGGACTCGGCGACCGAGCTCGCCGACTTCCTGGACGGGCTCACCGACCGCATGGCCGAGGCGACCGCGGACATGTGGAAGATGATGGCCGGCTGGTCTCGCACCCAGATGATCGAGGCCGGGCTGCTCGTGTACTCCGCCATCGCCAAGGACATCGCGCATTTCGCCGGTGTCTACGAGCAGAACGACTGGTTCCACATCGACGACCGCTGCCGCCGCTTCTACCCGATCATGAACGACGAGTACGGCGGCATGGCGATCGCCGAGCTGGTCGGCCTGGTGTCGCTCACCACGCAGCAGCAGAGCCCGCACCACATGGAGCGCTACACCAACGGGCGCGGGGAGATGTGGACGCTCGTGCCCTACTCGATCCTCTCCGACGACGAGCTCACCGAGCGCATCGGCGACACGCAGTCCGCAGGGACCGACCTGCCGGAGAAGACCGCGCTGTGGACGACCACGCGCGGCAAGCTCACGCAGGACGAGAACAACCGCCTCGCGAGGGAGTTCGTCCCCGGCGGCTGGAGCGCGCGCCACTACGACGACGACACCTGGTTCAAGTCGCACGCCGGCGACGCCCGCAACGAGCACGTTCGGGGCCCGTCAACGGTCAGGGCCTAGCCCGCGTGTCTCGCCACGCCCGGCCGGTGACGTGCCGGCCGGGCGGTGAGGAGGGTTGGCGAGCGAGCGTTCGGCGAACGCTCAGCCTGCGAACGAGCGGGCGGTACTTCCGCCGTCGACGACGAGCGTCGCGCCGTTGCAGTAGCTGGCCTCGTCAGAGGCGAGGAAGAGGATCGCGTTCGCGATCTCGCCCGGTCGGCCCGGGCGGGCCATCGGGCTGAGCGACGCGGCGATGGCCGGGTCGTCGAACGCACCGACAACCGGTGCGATCATCGGCGTATCGATGAACCCGGGGCAGACGGTGTTCGTGCGCACGCCCTGCTTGATGTAGGTGATGGCCATCGAGCGCGCGAGGTTGAGGATCGCCCCCTTCGCGGCCGTGTACGCGTGGGCGTCGTAGAGTCCCGTCAGCCCGGCCATCGACGAGACGAGGACGATCGCGCCCTCTCCCCGCTCGAGCATGTGCGGCAGGGCCGCGTGGACCACGAGGTAGTAGCCCTCGAGATCGACGCCGCCGATGATCGCGCGCCAGTTGTCGAGGCTGGCCTCGTGAATGCCCGCCATCGTCCCCGGGTTGTCGATCCCGTACTGCCAGCCCACGCCCGCGTTGGACACGAGGATGTCGACCTGACCGTACGCGTCAAGTGCCCCCTGCACGATCGCTGCGCCGGCGCCGGGGTCTTCGAGATCGGCGACGACGGCGCTGGCCGCCCCGCCGGAGGACCCGATCTGCTCGACGAGCGCGTCGAGCTTGTCCAGCCTGCGAGACGTGACGACGACGCGAGCGCCCTCGCGGCCGAACGCCTCCGCGGTAGCGCGCCCGATACCGCTGCTTGCGCCGGTGATGATCGCGACTTTGCCGTCGAGACGACCCATGGCTCTCCTGTTCTGAGTTGGGGATGGCGCGAGCCTAAGCGCAAACCGCGTTGGCCCGAAGAGGCGACCTCCGGGCAATTTGTGATTGGTACAGAAGCGGATCAGCCGCGCGAGATCTGCACAGAGACGTCGCCGGAGCGGACACGGATCGACCGCGCCCGTTTCGTCTCCAGCGCGCGCCGGATCAACGTCTCCGGCCCCTCTTCGAAGTGGTAGTCCGTCCGCAACGGGCCGGCCGCCGCCGTCAGGTCCACGTCCTCCTGAGGCGTGAAGATCAGCCGGAAGAGGTGCTCGTCGGACAGGTGCGGGCCGCCCTGCTCGATGCGTAGCTCCTCGAGTGTGAGCTCGGGGCGCTTGAAGCCCTTGAGGCGCTCGCCCGATGGGGTCGCGAGCAGGCGGTCGCGGACGTCGGGGTCGATGGGCACGGGCGGCTCGCCGTACGCGTGCATGGCGTAGAGGACGACCTCGTCCGTCGTCAGCGAGTACCGGTCGCCGCTGACGACATTGAGCAGTGCCTGGGTGCCGAGCAGCTGGCTGAACGGGGTCGCGGAGACGGGGTAGCCGAGGTCGTGGCGGACGCGCGGGATCTCCTCGAGCACCGCGTCGAAGCGGTCCTCCATCCCGAACGTCTTCAGCTGCGCCTT
>JBEEGD010000100.1:0-3020 GCA_041166685.1 Acidimicrobiaceae bacterium
TGGAACAAGACATGGAAGAGCATGATCCCGGCCAGCAGGTAGGGCGCCGCGGCCCGGGACGCGTCGTTCTCTTGCGCGACGAACGCGCCGAGCGAACCGAAGAGCAACACGTCGAACACTGGCCACACCGCGATGTCGAACCAGCGGTTCGGGCTGCGCCACAGCACGTACCAGTGCCGACGCACCACGGTCCTGATTCGCAACCAACTCATGGCTCGTCCAACTCCATGTCGTTGCCCGCGAGTTGCAGGAAGACCGACTCGAGGTCGCCGTGCCCGAACATCGCGGCCACATCGTCGGGTGTTCCGTCGGCCACGATGCGACCACCGGCGATGAACACGACGCGCTCGCACATGCGCTCGACTTCGAGCATGTTGTGACTTGTCACGAGCAGCGAGGTGCCCTCGTTGGCACAGATGTCGAGCAGGCCAGCGCGTACGCGCATCGCAACGTCAGGATCCAGCGATGCGGTTGGCTCGTCGAGCACCAGCAGATGCGGTTGATGCAAGGACGATTTCACGATGCCGACGAGCGTTCGCTGCCCGGACGACAACTCCATGCACATTCGGTCGGCCAACTTCGTGATGCGAAAGCGCGACAGACCGCGGTCGATGGCCTCATTCGCTTCGTGCCTGTTGAGCCCGTAGAAGCCGGCGAAAACGCCGAGAGCCTCCCGCACTCGCAGGCGATCCGGGAGGGGGAGATAGCCGGCGACGAAGCCGACCTCTTCCATTGCTTTCGAGCGTCCCTTCGGAAGGCGATGGCCCATGATCTCGATCTGGCCTTCGTCCGGCGTGATCGCGCCCAACAGCATGAGCAACGTCGTCGTCTTCCCCGCGCCATTCGGCCCGAGCAGTCCGACGCGCTCGCCCGGTTGCACGATCAAGTCGACGTGGTCCACCGCCTGCACGTCCTTGAATCGCTTGCGCAACCCGCGCGCTTCGAGCACTGCCCCCATGAGGTCAGTCTGGCGCACCGACCCCACGCGCCCGGAGGAGATAACGCGTGGTTGCTCAGGAGGGACCGAGGTCGCTACCATGTTGTTCGCGTCCGAACCGCCCATTCGGGTGAGATGACGCAGCCGACGAACTCCCGGTGGTTCTGCCTTTCTCGCGAGCCTGACCCGCGTCGGTGACCTTCAGCTGTGGCGGCAGGACCGCTTCCCGGCGGAACCTCTCAGGAAACGGGGTACAAGATGAGCGTCGAGGCAACTGCACTCTCACGCTCCAAGCTCGAGCAGAAAGATCGTGCCGAGCTGGCTGCAATTGTCGAGGCGATGGGCGGCAAGGCGGGCTCGAGGGCCAAGAAGGCCGACTTGGTCGATCAGGTGCTCGAACTCGCGGGCGCGGGCAACGGCAGCGCTGACCAACCTTCCCCGCGGCCGGCACCGAAGGCGCACGAAGCCGCCGAAGCACCGCCCGTGCTGGACCAAGAGCCGCCCGCCGAATGGGAGTTGGTCGCAGCCGCCGAGGCACCCGGGGACTCGTCGACATCTGAGGATGCGGACACGCCAACCGCAACGGAATCGACACAACCGCAGGACTACGAGCGTCCGCAAGGCCATCGCAATGATCAGGGTGGCCAGCAGCGCGACGGCGGTCAGCAGCGCGACGGCGGTCAGCAGCGCGAGGGCGGCCAGGAGCGCGACAGCGGCCAGCAGGGACAGGGCCAACGCGACGACGGCGAGCCCGGCAATCGCCGCCGCCGGCGCCGCGGCCGCGACCGCGAGCGCGGCGGCGGTGGAGACCGAGAGCGCCAGGGTCCGCAGCCCGAGAACGACGCGCCGTTCGTCGGCGAGCCCGTCGACGTCGAGGGCTATCTCGATCTACGCGACGAGGGCTACGGATTCCTGCGGCTGAAGGGTTTTCTCCCGTCGAAGGACGACGTGTACGTGTCGGTCAAGCAGGCGCGCCAGTTCGGCTTGCGCAAAGGCGACTTTCTCAAGGGCGCCGCGCGTCCCGCGTCGCGCAACGAGAAGAACCCTGCGCTGTTGCGCATCGACACGGTGAACGAAATGGATCCCGAGCAAGCGCGCAACCGTCGCAAGTTCGAAGACCTCACCGCGCTCTTCCCGGACGAGAAGCTCAAGATGGAAATCGAAGACGATCCGGGCAACATGACGAACCGGATCATCGACCTCATCGCTCCGATCGGAAAAGGTCAGCGCGGCTTGATCGTGTCTCCGCCGAAGGCCGGCAAGACGACGATCATGAAGAACATCGCCCGCGCCGTCGAGACGAACAGTCCCGACGTGCACCTCATTGTGTTGCTCGTGGACGAGCGGCCCGAAGAGGTCACCGACATGAAGCGCTGGCTGTTGCGCGGCGAGGTGGCGGCGTCGACCTTCGACCGACCCTCAGAAGAGCACACGGTCGTCGCCGAGCTCACGATCGAGCGAGCCAAGCGCATGGTCGAGATGGGCAAAGACGTCGTGATCATCCTCGACGGCATCACCCGGCTCGCCCGCGCCTACAACCTCGCCGCACCGACGAGCGGCCGGATCATGTCCGGTGGTATCGACGCCGGAGCCCTGTACCCGCCGAAGAAGTTCTTCGGTGCGGCCCGCAACATCGAGGAGGGTGGCTCGCTCACGATCCTTGCGACCGCGCTGGTCGAAACCGGCAGCCGCATGGACGATCACATCTTCGAGGAATTCAAGGGCACCGGCAACATGGAGCTGCGCCTCGATCGCAAGCTGGCCGAGCGCCGCATCTACCCGGCCATCGATGTCGACGCGTCATCGACCCGGCACGAAGAGCTGCTCATTGCCCGCAACCAGCTGAACATGGTCTGGAAGTTGCGCCGGGTGCTCTCGGGCCTCGCCGGTGGTGAGGGCGGGGGCAGCGGCGGGGCCGGCCTCGAGCTGCTCCTCGACCGTATGAAGACGTTCAAGTCCAACGACGAGTTCCTGGCCGAGGTGGCCAAGGCCCCGTCCATTTCTGGTTGAAACCCCTAGACTGCGAGACCTTATGAAGGCCGACATCCATCCGAAGTACGTCGTGACCGAAGTGAAGTGCTCG
>JBEEGD010000101.1:0-2651 GCA_041166685.1 Acidimicrobiaceae bacterium
CAGGTTCTTCCCGTTGACCGGATCGAGGCCGACCGCGAAGTACGGACCGGAACCGATGACCTTGCCCTTCTTGTCAACCAGCTTCGCCTGCTCGGTGATGTCGCCGGTGGCGGCAGCAACCTGCGGCAGCGAGCGGACCTTGGCCAGCACGTCCGGCTTGACGACGACGGCGGTGCCGACGGTGTCGTTGGTGGCGTTGAACGCCTGCTTCTGGGTGACGACGGCGTCGGTGTTGTCATACGCCGAGCCGCTCAGCGAGTTGGCCGCGCTGATCATCGTGTCGGACACGACGTACGCGCCCGTGATCATCGCGACTCCGATGACCACGGCCAGCGTGGTCAGCACTGCACGTGTCTTGTGCAGCATGAGTCCCTTGAGGGTGACCTTCATCATCGCGACGAGACCTCCTTGAGTGCCTCGAGAACGCTGGCCTCGGTGGGCTCAGAGAGCTCGCGCACGATCTTGCCGTCGGCCAGGAACACGACACGGTCCGCGTACGAGGCGGCGTGGGCGTCGTGGGTGACCATCACGGTCGTCTGATTGCGCTCGTCGGCTGCCTTGCGCAGCAGCGTGAGGATGTCATCGGAGCTCTTCGAGTCCAGGTTGCCCGTGGGCTCGTCGGCGAAGACGACAGCCGGCTCGGTGATCAACGCACGCGCCACCGCGACGCGCTGCTGCTGGCCGCCCGAGAGCTCGGTCGGCTTGTGCGAGCGGCGATCGGCCAGGCCGACCTTGGCGAGCAGCGTCTCGAGGTTGCCGTTTGCCTTCTGGCGCGCGAGCGTGATCGGCAGAACGATGTTCTCCTCAGCGGTCAGCTGCGGGAGCAGGTTGAACGCCTGGAAGATGAAGCCAACGCGCTGGCGACGAAGCATCGTCAGCTCCTTGTCCTTCATCGTCGTGACGTTGTCGCCCTCGATGTAGACGTTGCCCTCGGAAGGCTTGTCGAGGCCCGCAAGCAGATGCATGAGGGTCGACTTGCCGGAGCCCGAGGGGCCCATCACGGCGACGAACTCGCCGTAGGCAACTTCCATCGAGACGGTGCAGAGGGCGCGGACCGAAGCCTCGCCCTCGCCGTAGGTCTTGGTGATGTTCTCCGCACGAACGGCCGCCTTGGTGGCGACGCTGGTCGGAGCCTCTTCCTTCTTCATGTTGAACATTGCGAGCGAGTCCTTTGTGTGGGGGACGGAGTCAGGCCGCGAGTCCGGCCATGGTGAGTTCAGAGTTCTCGGCAGCGAGAGCCAGCTGGCTCAGCGCGCCGTTCAGAGCGCCGCCGGCGAGGAAGCCCTCGACGGCCTTGGCCACGAAGCGGCCCATGACGCCGATGCCCTTGACGTCGATCGTGGCGTGGACCTGGGCGTAGTCATCGAGGCGCTCGACGTCGTAGGCGACATCCATCTCGACGTACGGGCCAGTCGCGGTCAGCCGCAGTGCGCAGCAGTCCGCTTCGTGGACCTGGACGTCGAACGCGAGCTCCTTGCCGGCGAGCCTGCCCGCGACGCGAGCGGTGCTGCCGGTTTCGAGGCGATCGCTGTGAAGGCCTTCGACCTCGAACGGGACCGGGGCCCAGCTCGAGATCGCGCACGGCCGGGTCAGGACTTCCATGACCTGCGCCGGATCCGTGGCGACTGATGTTTCGGCTGTCCATGCCATGTGGGCATAGTCGCCGTGTTGGGATGCGTGGGCATCGGCACAGAGGACGGTCTCGCGTCATCCCTGAGGACGATCTGATGTCGTCCGCAAGGCCGACGACATAGTCGTCGCGCGCGGGTAACTTCGGCCCAGGATGCGCCCTCCACTTCCACGCATCAGCGCCCGGCAGGGCGATGCGCTGATGGCCGTCGGCCTGACGGTTGCGCTCGTGCTCGAGCTTAGTCTCGGCACGAACGTCACCGGGCCGTTCTGGGCCAACTACGTGCTTGGCGCGGTGTGCACGGGGGCTGTTGCTTGGCGCCGGGCGTGGCCGGTTTATGCCGTGGCGGTGCAGCTCGTTGCGGTGTTGGTTTCCACCGTCGCCGGTGGCGACCTGTCCGAGAACCCGTTCTCGCCGTTCCTGGCGCTGATCGTCGTGATGTACGCCGTCGGCGCCTATGCGCCACGCGGGTGGACGGAGTTCGGCGTCGGGATCGGCACGGTCGGGATCGTCCTGATCAACCTGGTCAGCGACACGCCGTCGGACGTCGGCTCGTACGCCGGGACGTGGCTCTTGGCCGTCTTGCTGCCCTGGGCCGCGGGGCGGGCGGCGAAGGAGTGGGCGGAGCGCGCGGTCGAGCTGCAGCGGGTCAATGCCGCGCTGAAGGCGGAGCAGGAGCAGCGGTCTTTGCTTGCGGTCGCGGACGAGCGGAGTCGGATCGCACGCGAGCTACACGACGTCGTCGCTCACTCCATTTCCGTCATGGTCGTGCAGGCCGAAGGCGCCAAGCGGATGCTCGAGAAGGATCCGCCGCGGGCTGTCGGTGCGCTTGACCAGATCGAGGGGACCGGGCGGGCCGCTCTCGTTGAGATGCGGCGCTTGCTCGGCGTGCTGCGAAGGGAGGGCGACGACGGTGCTGTCGCGCGGGCGCCGCAGCCGGGGACGCAGACGCTGGACACGCTCGTCAACCGGGCGCAGGAAGCTGGGCTCGATGTGCGCGTGGCGATCGAGGGCGATCGCC
>JBEEGD010000102.1:0-3511 GCA_041166685.1 Acidimicrobiaceae bacterium
CCAGCGGGTCCGGCAGACCAACGCAGCCCTCGACGCCAAGCTCGCGCAGCAGGTGAAGACCGCTCGTAGCAACGCGGACCGCGATCGGCAGGTGGCGCTACTCGTCCTGGTCATCATGGCAGCCGCGGTGCTCGCGGCGGTGGTGGCGCTGCAGCGTGCGCTGAGGACGGCGGTGTTGCGGCCGATGAGCCGGCTGGCCGAACAGGTCGCTCTCGTATCGCAGGGGGAGCACGGGTCCGCCATCCGGCCCGAGGGGCCTCCGGACCTCCGGGAGATGGGGGCCGGGGTCGAGTCGATGCGCCTCGAGCTGGTCTCGGCGCTTGCCGATGTCGAGCGTCAGCAACGAGGCCTCGAGCGCCGGGCGGCTGAGCTCGCTCGCTCCAACGCCGACCTCGAGCAGTTCGCCTACGTCGCCTCCCACGACCTGCAGGAGCCACTTCGGAAGGTGGCGAGCTTCTGCCAGCTGATCGAACAGCGCTACGGCGGCCAGCTGGATGAGCGTGGAGAGCAGTACATCGCCTTCGCGGTCGACGGCGCGAAACGCATGCAGCGGCTGGTCAATGACCTGCTCACCTTCAGCCGAGTCGGTCGGACGAGCGAGGGATTTGTCCCGGTCGACTTGGCGGCGGCCGTCACCCGGGCGTGGGATGGTCTCGAGGCGCGCGTGTCGGAGGCCGGCGGGACGCTCGAGCTCGAACTCGCTGAGGAGACGCGCCAGGTCGTCGGCGACCCGTCGCTGCTGCAGATGCTGCTCGGGAATCTCATCGGCAACGCATTGAAGTATCGCCGAGACAACGTGCCGGCGTGCGTGCGCATCAGCTCGACGCTCGAGGGCGACATGGCCCGCGTGCTGGTGTCGGACAACGGCATCGGGATCCCTCCCGAGTACGCCGCGAAGGTGTTCGTCATCTTCCAACGCCTGCACGGCCGGGACGAGTACGAGGGCACAGGCATCGGTCTTGCCCTGGCCAAGAAGATCGTTGAGTTCCACGGTGGGACGATCACGTTGCAGGCGTCGGCGCTCGGCGGTGCATGTGTGTCCTTCACCCTTCCCCTGGAGATCTCCGACGATGTCTGACCCGAGTCCATCCCAACCCATCGAGGTCTTGCTCGTCGAGGACGATCCGGGAGACGTCCTCATGACCCAGGAGGCTTTCAAGGACTACAAGATTTCCAACCGGCTCTCCGTCGTCACGAATGGCGAGGATGCGATTGCCTACCTGCGCAAGCAGGGTCGGTTCGCCGACGAGCCGACCCCCGATCTTGTGTTGCTCGACCTCAACCTCCCCCGTCGCGACGGACGTGAGGTGTTGCGTGAGATCAAGGGTGACCCCGAGCTGCGTCGTATGCCCGTCGTCGTGCTGACGACCTCGAACGCGGACGAAGACGTTCATGCGTCGTACGACCTGCACGCCAACGCTTATGTGCGCAAGCCGGTGGATTTCGAACAGTTCGTCGCCGCGGTTCGGGCGATCGACGACTTCTTCATCACCGTCGTGCGGCTTCCCAGCCGGTGAAGACACGGTGCGCGGCTTACGATGCCGCAACCGTTGAGGAAGGTAGAAGCTTTGTCGGCCCTGTCGCGTAGAGACCTCCTGAGGCTCGGCGCCGCCGGCCTGGGTGGCTTTGCAGCATTGGACCTGCTCACTGCGTGCGGCGGCGGCAGTGGCGCCGTGTCGCCGTCGCTCGACGCCAACTCACTGAAGCCGTACGAGCCGGATTCGTCGAGTGGTCGATCCACCGGGCTGGCAGGCCGCGTCGCCTGGGCGTCGACAGCCAACTCGGAGTTCTTTCTCGCGCTGGGTCGCGGCATGCGACAGGCGGCGGAGCAGAGGAGCCTCGACTTCGTGACCGCGACGTCGGGAAACGATCCTGGCAAGCACGTGGACCAGATGAACCAGTTCCTCCGGCAGGGCGTCGGAGCGATGGCCATGCAGCCGCTCAATCCGGACGCAGACAGCCTCGTCCTGCAGCGGGCGATCGACAAGGGTGTGTGCGCCCAGGGCATCATCACGGCGCCGAGCACCATGCAAGTGGTGGCGAGCCAGTACCAGATCGGCTACGACCAGGGAAAGGCTGCGGCGGACTACGCCAGAGGCCACCTCGGCGGTAATGCCGACGTGCTCTACTTCAACCTCGACACCGCCTCGCCCCAGCTACGGCTCCGTCACCGGGGGGTCCTGGACGGACTCAAGACCGGCGGTCCGGGTGTGCGCGTCGTGGGAGATCTGACGGTCGCCGAGATCAGCACCACGTCCGGCTTCCGGACGATGATGAGTGCGTTGCAGACGCACGCGAACATCAAGGTCGTTCTCGGCGGCGACACCATCGTCGTCGGCGCCTACAAGGCGCTGAAAGAGACGGGAAAGCTCAGGGACGACATGTTCCTGTCGGGTGTCGACGGTGACAAGGAGGCGCTCGACCTGGTCAAGCAGGGAGGCGCCTACAAGCTCAGCATCGCCTTCGCATGGACGCTGATGGGCTACGGGCTGGGGCAGTTCGGCGCCGACTGGATCCAAGGCAAGCAGGTGCCGCGGGTCGTGGTCGCCAAGGGCGTGAAACTGGATTCCGCCACCGCGGTTGCGCAGTTCACCGCGGCGAGTGCCGATCCGGCCAAGGTCTTCGCAGATCGCAGCCGTTACGAGAACTACCTGCCGCTCTACGGCAACGTCAGCTACGCGACGCGACACACCTACTGGACGACGCCCGTCGACCCGCCGTCGACCCGAGCGCTGACGTCGACCCCGAGCCGCACGCCCTAGAGTCGGTGCCTGGAGGGCTCGCCTAGTGGCCGATGGCGGCGGTCTTGAAAACCGCTATGGCGCGGAAGCGTCATCGTGGGTTCGAATCCCACGCCCTCCGCTGACCCGTCATAGGTGTACCGCTGACACATCTGGCCAGTGGCGAGCGAGGTACTCGCAGACCAGCCGGCGATGGCAATGCTCGGCAGTGTGCTCGCTACAGAGGAGAACGGGCACGCCCTCGAAGAGCTGTGGGGAGAGCCGGTCCTCGATCCGGCGCTCCTCCATCAGCCCCAGAAAGAACGGCTCGTAGTCGTCCCAACTTCCCCGCCGCTTCTTGAAGGCATCCAGAAGCTCTTGGGTGGGCGCGAGAAGAGGCTCGTGGGTGTAGTCCGCCTGGCAGATCGCCTTGAGGAAGTACGCGAGGTCGTCGCGCTTCGCGAAAGCAGCCAGCTGAGAAGAGTTGTTCAGCCGTACGTCGATGAGTCGAGTGACGCCCACCCGCTGCAGAGACTCGAAGAAGTCTTGCGCAGTGCGCTTGGTGAAACCGATCGTGTAGATCTCCACCTCGGCATCATGACCGGTCAAGCATGCTCACCGTCTTGCCGACGCCATGAAGACATGCGCCATCACGTCGCCGCGCCCGCGCGGCCAGACATTCCCCTGCAGAAGGACGGCCGGTCCGAACTGCAGGAGCTCGCCGCTGCCCTCTCGCAGGCGGTCGAGGAGCGGCACAAGACCCGCGGCGGTCACCAGCTCTCGGTCGACCC
>JBEEGD010000103.1:0-3155 GCA_041166685.1 Acidimicrobiaceae bacterium
CGTGGCCGAAGTTGTACTCGAGCGCCCGCTGGGCCGGGAGTCCGGCGAGCACGTGGGGGTCGGCCACGACGCGCACCGGTACCCCGCTCGGGTCGGCCAGGTCGACCGCGACTCCCCCGATGCTCTGCGGCAGCTTCTCGACCCGGGCCCCGGTGGCGTCGGCCAGGCGCATCACGTCCGCGGCGTCCGCGGCGCGGAACGCGGCACCGACGTACCTCGACCGTGCACCGCGGCGTACGACGACGCAAGGGGAGCCCGCGTCGGTGCCTCGCAGCTGGAGCTCGTCCGGGGTGTGACTCACCGGGACGAGCCCGAATGCCCTGGCGAACCGCTCGGTCCCACCCAGATCCGGCTTCTCGAACTCGAGCCAGGCCAGGTCGCGAACCTTGATGACGGGGTTCTTCGCACGCCCGGGGTGCTCGCCGGGCAGCGCGCCCTGCTCAGCGTGCAGATCGCTGTGTGTCGCGTGGGTGGTCATCGGGTACTCCTCGATAAGTGACTGAGGATATCGTCACTCACGAACATAAGCTCAGTCAAGCTTTTCTGAAGAAATCGTCACTTCTGATCAGAGAGCGATACCATGAGGTGAGCTCACCATCCCGATGACGACGCCGAGGAGCGATCATGACCACCGCACCCACGCAGCCGGGCAACCGGCTCGAGCGGCGCAAGGCCCAGACCCGCGCGGCTCTCATCCGGGCTGCGCAGACGCTGATCGCCGAAGGCAGGACGAACGTGCCGATCCTGGAGATCACCCAGGCCGCTGACGTCGGGATTGGCTCCTTCTACAACCACTTCGAAACGAAGGAGCAGTTGTTCGAGGCTGCCGTCGAGGCAGTCATCGACGGCTACGGTCAGCTGCTCGACGACCTGACCGGGGACATCGAGGACCCCGCAGAGGTGTTCGCCTGCAGTTTCCGGCTGACCGGACGACTCCAACGCAGGGAACCGGAGCTCAGCCGAATCTTCCTTAACAACGTGCTCCGGCTGCTCAGTGCCGACAGCGGCCTGGCACCGCGCGCCCGGCGCGATATCAAGGCCGCCGTGGATGTCGGCCGCTTCGACGTCGAGGACCTCGACGTCGCGGTGGCGATGGCCGGCGGAGCCCTACTAGCCCTCGGCCAGCTGCTGCACGACCAGCCGGAGCGCGACGTCGAGCAGACCACCGACCGGGTTACCGAAAAGCTGCTGCGCATGTTCGGCCTGCCGGCCGCGGCGGCTCGTCGCATCTGCAGGCTGCCGCTACCCGACCTCGCTTCCGCCCAGGCGTTGTGACGTTGGCGTTGCCCCGTCGCGTCTGCAAGCGCGGGTTCCGACCCCGCGGTGGGAGGCGGACACTTCCTGATGCCAGATGAAAGCCGGCAGTCGCGCAACCGATAGGAGTTATGCGCATGAACGTGCAGCACAGGATTCCAGGACCGCCTCCGCGTCATCCCGCCTTGGTTGCCGCTCAAAAGGAGCGCGCCCAGAAGGCTGAGCTGCGCCTTGCTGATCGCATCACCAGGTACGCCGGGTCGATGGCGTTCGTCTACGCCCACGTCGTCATCTTTGCGACGTGGATGCTTGCGATCGAACGCCGCCCTTGGCCAACCCTCACGTTGGCGGTGTCGCTCGAGGCGATCTTCCTCTCGACGTTCGTGATGATCGGCCAGAACCGCCAGGCTTCGTTCCAGCAGGCGAAGGCCGATCACGACTTCGAGCAGGGGGAGCTGGAGCTCACGACCAATACCGAACTGACCCGTCAGATCCATGACCTCGTGACAGAACTGGACACGCGGACGCGTCCTGCGAGTGGCCCGAACGAAGGCGAGCCTCAGACCTGAGTCCCCGCTGAAGCACACTAAGTCTTCGGCGGCGGCGACGGCTTGCCGGGGCGCGGCCTGACCGGCTGCGGGCTCGCCGAGGGTGAGACCCCCGGGTGGCGGGTCGAGATCCGCACACGCAGCGCCTTCGGTCGGATTGTGAAACGCAGCGGCGGGCGGAGATCCACCGCCTCGCCGTCGATACCGGCATGTACCGGCGCCGCGGCGAGCACGTCCAGGTACTGAGCGCTCCAGGCGCGCGCCGGAGGGTGTGGTCCACGATCCGGTGCGTCGAGAACGATGATTCCCAGTCGGCCACTGTCCAGCGTGGGCCGGGTGCCGATGGGAGGCCGACCCAGCGAATAGGGGTTGTTCGACACCAACGCGACCGCAGGCTGGTCATGCTCTCGGCCGGCATCGTCGACGAGGCGAAGCACAGGCACCTGGCCGTGCGGAGCGAGCACCTTCTGCGCGGTCGCCACCAGGGTGCGCGCCTTGGCATCGCGATAGGCCACCCGACTAACCGCCTCGCCGTAGATCCCGAGGGACACGTTGTTGAGAAACGGGAGACCGTTGACTTCGGCCACGTCAATCTGGCGCTCAACTGCATCGGTGAACGCGTCCAGCGCGCCCAGGGGGTCGTGTCGGTCCACCCCGAGGTCGAGCGCGAAATGGTTGCGCGTCCCGGCCGGAATACAGATGAAGGGAAGGCCGTGCGCAGCGGCGGCAGCGGCCACGACCGCAAGAGAGCCGTCGCCACCAGCCATCCCCAGCGCGTCCGCTCCGCTCTCCACGGCCGCACGGACCAGCCTCTCGCAGCTATCGCCGTGAGCGAGGATGACCACGTCGACGCCCAAGTCGCGCGCCCGCTCGGCGAGCCCGAGGCGGGTCGGGGTGCCATCGCCCGACCTCGGGTTGATGATCAGCACCGGCCGTCGTGGCGGGTCTACGGGCCGCCATCCGAAACGCACCACCTTCTGCTCAGTCATCTCATTCCTTCCCGGTACCGAAGGAAACTCTGTTCCACGTCGCGCACAATAGGCAACTGCCTCTGGCAGCTGCCTACCTGTGGAGAAAGAGGCCGGTGGCGGGCGCTCTGTCCGCCACCGGCCAGACCTCAGCTCGAGACCTTCAACGTGGCCGCGTCTGCGTCCATGCTCGCCAGCACTGCGTCGAGGACGGCGTACTCGGCCTCCTCGATCGCGCTGTAGGCGAAGTCGATGGCGAATTCGGCGTAGTCCGCCGCTGCCTCCGCGTCGTGCTTGGCAACCTTGGCGTCGTGTTGGGCCTTACGCGCATCGATGCGCGTACGGGCCTGGTGAATGTGCTCGTTCCACGACCGCTGGAAGTCAC
>JBEEGD010000104.1:0-5342 GCA_041166685.1 Acidimicrobiaceae bacterium
CTCCTTCGCCTGTTTGCGTCGATCGACGGCATCGAGGCGATGGCGTGGTACATCCCGCTGCCGAACTACTTGTCGATCGGCGTGAGCATGAACGAGGGGAGCATCGAGCTCTCCGACGCCGAAGTGCTCGATGTGGTCGAGGCCGCTTACGCACGGCGCGGACTCGTGTACCGCGATCGGTTCCCCGAGCCCGCACCCGTGATGAGCCTTCACCATCGGTACTTCGTGCACGATCACGCGTACGGCCCGAATTGGGTCCTCGCTGGCGGCACGTACGCGTCCGTTTGGTGGCTGGCCGGTGCCGGAGTCGGGACGTCGTTCGTGGCGGGTCGCATGGCGGCGGATCTCGTCACCGACCCGGAAGTGAACGGGCGCATCTATCAGAACTACTTGAAGGATCTCGTACCCATCCACGACACCTTCGACTGGTTCGTGTACGCGCCGCTCGAGGACATGAGTGCGGCGGCGCTCGGACGGAACTCGGACAACTTCGTGCGTACGAACGTGAGCCGGTTGGCTTCGGCATCGCAGCTGCGGGGCAACCCCGTGTCGTCGGTCGCGGGCGTCGTCCTCGGCGCGCTCGTGCGACGGAAGATCCTGCCGCGCAATTACTGCGATGTGCTTGCCGAACCCCTCGCCACGCAGACGCTGCGAGCGTTCGGGCCGGCCGAGACACCCGACGACGTCGACGTCGTACTCCGCTTGGCCGATGTCATCTCCGGCCGCCTGGACCTCGGCTGGGCCGAGCACCTACTGGCCGACGACGTCGTCTCGCACCTGGACGGGCTCACCGCCCACGGCTCCAAGGTATGGCAAGAGTGGCTGCGCCTGCTCCGCTCCCGCCCGAACATGGCCGACCTCGAGCTGATCGACACGCAGCCGTACGTGCTCGGCGACGGTCGCGTCTTGCTGACGGGGCGTTGGCGGGCGGGATCCTCCTCGTCGGAGGAAGGATCGGCCACATATCGCGTGAAGGACGGTCGCATCACGGAGATCTGGACCAGCCGAACGAACTACGACTTCATCCTCGGTCGCAAGGCTCGCTCGCGGGCCCGCATGCTCGCGGTCGGTGCTCGGCTCGCGATGGTGACCCGGCTACGAAGCATGCGCGGGCACTAACAAATCCCGGCCGCCCGCTTCGAGTGCTTCGAGGGCGCATCGGCGTCCGAGTTCGTACAGACGGTCGAGTTGGGTGAACTCCAGTAGTCCGGCGTCGCCGACCTCAGGACGGATCACCACCGCAGCTCGACCGGCGTTCTCGTCGGCCCGCCGCCGGCTACCCAACGTCACCGCACCCGCGAGCGTCTCGCCGATGTTCGGCCGCCGGGACGTGCCTGCGGACGAGGACGCCGGCCCCTTGCGGCCCATCCCCATCGCGTCGACGCCCACGATCGGTCCTTCGCCCGTGCTCGCCATCACGTCGACCGGAAAGTTGTTGAGGATGCCGCCGTCGACGAGCACCTGCTCGCCGATCCGGGACGGCGGGGCCCATCCGGGTATCGACATGCTCGCGCCCACAAGGTTCCAGACGGGACCGCGGCGATGCACGATCTCCTCGCCCCGGACGAGGTCAGCAGTGATGCAGAAGAAGTCGAGCGGAAGGTCCTCGATCGCCTTCTCGCCGAACAACCGGTCCATCATTCCCCGCGCTCTCTTGCCACGCGCGAGCGAGACCACGGGAACCGTGTAGTCGTTGAACGGCTTGCGGTCCACCAACTCCCGATGGAAAAGCTGCACGATCTCCTCTGCGGGGAATCCGCTCGCGAACATCGCTCCCACGAATGCGCCCATGCTCGTGCCGCCGACTCGATCGATGGGTATCTCACTCTCTTGCAGTGCGCGGAGCACGCCGATGTGGGCTAGCCCACGCGCGCCCCCGCCCGAGAGCACGACTCCGACCGACCGACCGGTGAGGCGGCGAGCGAGCGCGGCAACCTTCGTCGGATCGCCGACGTGGTAGTGCGCGCGCGGCTCGAGTGTCTCGAGCCACTGACGCCTCGTGGCTGCGTCGCAGGCGGGATCACTGAACACGAGATCACATCCGCGCAGACCCGGGATGTCGAGATCGTTGGTCGGGCCCCGGCGGCCAGCCACGATGATGTCGCGGTCAGCCTGCCGTACGCAGAACCGGGCCCACCGATGACCCCGCGACGCCGGGGCGGATTCGATGAGCACATGGTCGAACTGCTCCTCCAGCTCACCGAGGCGACGCGCGGCCGCGGACTCGTCCTCGGGGGTGAAGGCCTCGGTCGCGTCCGGACCTTCGAGGACGGCGACGGTGCCCCACTGCCGGAACTGGGCGAGAAGCTCGTCGCGTAGCGATTCACAGCGCACCTCATCGTCCAACGGAACGAGGCAGAACACCGGGCCCTTGGTGTACGGCGTCGCGGTCATTTCCTCTGTCGAGAGCATCTCGCCCAAGAAACGCAGCAACGCGGCGCTGAACACGCGGCTCTCTTGGACGAGGCTGACGACCAACGACCGGTCCACGATCGCGAGCTCGCTGTCGCGCACTGCTCGGGCCGACAGGGGGTGCGGCTCGCCGGTGAGCACCCCTACTTCGCCAACGCTTCCGCGTTGGCCCACGGTTCCTCTCGACACCGTTCCGGATGGAGTGTCTTTCAAGAGCTCGAGCCGACCGGAGGTGACGAGGTACAGCGCGTCGGCCTCCTCGCCTTCGCGCAAGACCATTTCGCCCGCGCGTACGTGCACGACCCGTACCCGTCCCGCGAGCCACCGTCGCAGTTGGGGTGTCAGCAGCGCGAAGAACGGATGGTTTCCGAGGAAGTCCGCCAGAGAGCCGGAGGACACGACGTCAGTCATCGGGGCGCGTCGGCAGGCGCAGAGGTACGCTGCAGCATGGCGGACATTGCTTCTCAGTCAACCGACGCTGCGACTCGGCTGGACGGCATCGTGGCCCTCGCGCTCGGCGCGGAACAGGTTGCGCTGAAGGACGACAGCGACACACTCGACGACCATCTCGCATCGCTTGACCGGGACTTCCTCGGCTTTGGTGTCGAGGGTGCAGCGATGGGCCTGACGGTACTCGACCACCGCGATCCACGCGACCCGAGCCGGATCGATCATTTCCTGTCGGGCCGTTGGCGTGACTTCCCACTACTCGCGTACGCCGGTGCCGGTCTCGGTCTGGCTGAGCTCGGAGAGCCGGTGCTGCCGTGGGTGCAGGCGCGCCACGACATCGCGGCGGGTTTCGCGATCGACGGGTATGCCTTCCATCTTGCGCTCCTCGCGCCCGCGGAGTTCCTCGACGGCCGCCCGGCGCCTGCGGAGTTCCAAGGGCCTGCGGCGCGAGCGTTCGATCACGGGTTGGCGCGCACGATGTGGTTCACGTCGGCGGCCGAACCCTCCGCCGTCGCGGCTGCGGTCGAGCGCTTTCCCGACGAGCGGCGAGACGACGTATGGAGCGGCGTGGGCGTTGCCGCGACGTACGCCGGTGGCCTCGATGCCACCGGCCTCGGCGTATTGCGCACGGCCGCCAGCCATCATGCCCCCGCGCTGGCCGCCGGCTCGGCCTTGGCCTCCTATCTCCGAGTGCAAGGGAACAACGTGGTTCCGGGCAACGAGACCGCGAGCGAGGCACTCGCGGGCCGGTCCACAGCTGACGCTCACGACGTCTGCGCGCGTTGTCGGACGGAAGCCGAGGGAGGCGACGTGTCTCTCGACGCGTTCGTACGCTGGCGCGACGCCCTCTGCGGGGCGTTCGCAGACCGACACTCGTAACGGGGGTGCTGCGCGACTGCGCGCTACGCGTAACGCCAGGCCGCG
This sequence comes from Acidimicrobiaceae bacterium, assembly GCA_041166685.1. Lineage (GTDB taxonomy): Bacteria > Actinomycetota > Acidimicrobiia > Acidimicrobiales > JACDCH01 > DASUCS01. Next base: position 3,787 of record JBEEGD010000104.1, read on the forward strand.
GGGTTGTGGCGCGGACGCGTTCCACCCTTCTTGTCGTTCCCGACGACTCCGCGAGTGAGCTCGTGCTGACGTTGCTCTCGGCCATCGCTGAGCATGAGAAGAGATCGACGTCAGATCCTTCGAGCCGCGCGTTGATCCGAGACGTTGCCGCGCTGTTCGCCCACGACAATTTCGAGCTGTCGCCGTTCTGTCTGGTCGCCGACGAGGGCACCGGCGTCACGCTGCTGTTGCACGGGGACATGGACGCGCGAATCGCGGCGCGGGGGGACTCGATCGAGGAGATCTCTGGCCGGGAGTCGATGACGTGGGTCGACCGCGTCGTCGGCGAGGATTTTGTCGAGGTGGTCGTCGGTTCGCCCTCGCGGGACGCCACGAACCTCCCGTTCGATCTGCGCGACGGCGTCGTGCCGGGCGCGGGGATCACGCTCATCGCGCGTGGCGACGCGTCGCACGAATCGAACGAGTCGCGCACGCATGACATCGCCGCTCCGGCGCCGCCGCGCGAGCCCGAGCCGGCCCCGCCGCGGGAGCCCGAGCCGGCCGCGCCGCGGGAGCCCGAGCCGCCGCCGGAGCCCGAACCCGAGCCGGCGCCCGAGCCGGCGCCGGAGGCAGACGTCGTCTTCGTTCAGGGCGTGACGTGCAACCGCGGGCACTTCAACCGGCCGGACGTCTCGTACTGCTCGGTGTGTGGAACCTCGATGATCCACCAGACGCATCAACCCGTGCAGGGGCCGAGGCCGCCGCTCGGCATCTTGGTGCTCGGCGACGGAACCGTCGTGGGGCTCGATCGCGACGTGGTGATCGGTCGCGAACCAGGGGAGCATGACGACGTGGTCGCGGGTTTGGCCAAGCCCGTAGTGGTCGATGACCCCGAGCTCACGGTTTCTCGGGCGCATGCCGTGGTCCGCCTCGACGGTTGGGACGTGAAGGTCGTCGACTGCGGTTCACAGAACGGGACCGAGATCATTCCGCCCAACGCACACGATGCGATGTTCCTCGAGCCTGGTGAGGCAACCAAGATCGTGCCCGGTAGCAAGATCGTTCTCGGCCGGTACACGGTGAGCTTCAACTCCAGCTTGCATTGAGGCCTGCGGTGCCAACCGGCGACCGCGTCACAATCGGAGATGGCCGCCCTCGAAGCGCCAGCGGAGGAGTAGGACCCGAATGGGTCCTTGCATGAAGAGCCACATCGCCATCCACGTCGACGCGAAATGAAGGATGAAGAGGTTCCTGACCGGCGACGAAAATCCGACTGTGCCAGGGATGACGTTGATCCAGTGGAGCACCAGCCAGGCAAAGATGCCTTCATTGACCATGGTGAGGATCCCGAACAACGATGGCCAATCCTTGTCCCACCGAAACTGCTGGAGGCCGTGATACACGAACTCCCAGCCGATGCCGACAACGGCAACCACGGCGATCGCTTTGAACGTGATGCCGTACACCATGCTGAGGTCGGCGAACCCCGGTCGAGGCAGCAGCGGCGACACGATCGCCGTCCAGATCACTCCGACGGTCGCGGCCAGGAACAAGCGCGTCTCGATACGTCCTCGCAG
>JBEEGD010000105.1:0-2745 GCA_041166685.1 Acidimicrobiaceae bacterium
CGACCGTCACCTCGCACGCGGCGACGACCATCACGATCAGGGCGAAGATCTGGCCGTCGCTGTTGCCCCACATCCTCGAGAACGCGACCAACGCGAGGTTCGCGGCGTTCAGCATCAGCTCGAGGCAGAGCAGGATCACGAGCGGGTTGCGGCGCGTCATCACGCCGGCCGCACCGACGCCGAACACGATCGCCGACACGGCGAGGTACCAGCCGATGTCCATTACCAGCCACCTCGATCCGGCGGCGGGACGGATGCGGTCGGCGCCTGCCCGCCCATCCCGCGGCCCTCGACGCCCTCGGCCATCGTGCCCGTATAGCCCGGCCGCACGACGTCGTAGTCGACGCCGCCCGGCTCCTCGTCCTCGATCGTGAGCCCGCGCCGGCGCCGCGCCAGGATCACCGCGCCGACGGCGGCGACGAGCAGCAGGATCGACGCGATCTCGAACGGGAACAGGAACTTCGTCAGGAAGAGCTCGCCGATCTGGGCCGGTGTGCCGAAGCCCCGGGCGGCGTTTGCGTACCCGGCGCCCGCGGAGTCGATCGCCTTCAGCCCGGAGCCCAGCGTCGCGATGACGAGCTCGATGATCAACGCCCCCGCGAACACGACGGCCAGGCCGCGGAGCGAGGATCCGCCGGCGCGGCGCAGTGGCTCGTCGCCGCCGCCCACATAGGCGACGACGAACAGGTACAGCACCATGACCGCGCCCGCGTACACGACGACCTGTGCGGCGGCGACGAACTCGGCGCGCAACAGAAGGAAGAGCGCCGCGAGCGAAAGCAGGTGACCGACGAGCGCCAGCACCGAGTAGAACGGGTTGCGCAGCGCGACGGTCCCGATCGCCCCTGCGATGGCGCCGGTCCCGGCGATGAAGAAGAGGACCTCCGACATGCCCTATTCGCCCTCGGTCCGCAGCGGCGTCCGTTCGAGCGGTTCGGCCAGAAGCATCTCCTTCGTGAAGATGAGGTCGCCGCGGTTGTAGTCCGACAGCTCGTAGTCGTGGCCCATCGTGATGGCGTCGAACGGGCACGCGACCTCGCAGTAGCCGCAGAAGATGCAGCGGCTGAGGTTGATCTCGTACACGGCGGCGTAGCGCTCGCCGGCGGAGACGCGGTGCTCGGGCGTGTTCTCGGCCGCCACGACGCGGATGCAGTCGGCCGGGCAGGCGGCGGCGCACAGCGAGCAGCCGACGCACTTCTCGATGCCCGTGTCCTCGAAGCGGTGCAGGCGGTGGCGCCCGCGGAAGCGGGGGTACACCGGCACCTTCTCCTCGGGGTACTGGATGGTGTAGGTGCCCTCGACGACGCGCGCGAATGTGGTCTTCAGCCCGCGCAGCGTCTCGCCGAACGCGCGATAGAACCCGCCGGCGACGCCGGGCGACGGGCCGCGCTGCACCTCGATGACGTCGTCTTCTGGGATCCAGCGGGGAGTGCTCATGTCGTCGCCACCAGGATTGCGGTCACCAGGGTGTTCACCGTGGCGATGGGGAGCAGGATCTTCCAGCCGAAGCTCATCAGCTGGTCGTAGCGCAGGCGGGGGAGCGTGGCCCGAACCCAGATGAAGAGGCCGACGAACAGCATCAACTTGAAGATCACGACGAACGGGTCGACCCAATGCGGGACGTACCACCCGAAGGGCAAGAGCCAGCCGCCCCAGAACATCGTCACCGCGATCGCCGAGACCACGACCACGTTCAGGTACTCGGCGAAGAAGTACGAGGCGAACTTCGAGCCGCCGTACTCGGTGTTGTAGCCGCCGACCAGCTCGGCATCGGCTTCCGGCAGGTCGAATGGCGGGCGGTTCGTCTCCGCGAAGCCCGAGATCATGAAGACGAGAAACCCGACGAACTGCGGGATGAAGTACCACAGCCCGTAGGCCTTCTGGGCCTCGACGATGTCGGTCAGCGACAGCGAGCCGGCCATCAGGATCACTCCGACGAGCGACAGGCCGGCCGCCACCTCGTAGGAGATCAGCTGCGCGGCGGCGCGCATCGCGCCGAGGAAGCTGTACTTCGAGCCTGATGCCCAGCCGCCCAGCATGAGGCCGTAGAACGCGATCGCGCCGAACGCGAACGCGAACAGCACGCCGATCGAGAGGTCGACGCCGTACAGGCCGACCTTCGAGCCCCAGATGTCGACGACGGGCCCGAACGGCACGATCGCGAGTGTGGCCACCGCGGTGAGGATCGAGATCGCGGGCGCGAGCGCGTACAGGAAGCCGACGGACGTGCGCGGGCGCGACGGCTCCTTCGAGATCAGCTTCCCGATGTCGGCCAGCGGCTGCAGGATGCCGTAGAGCCCGACGCGGTTGGGGCCGTAGCGGTGCTGGAAACGGCCCAGGAGCTTGCGCTCGATCACGAGGATGATCGGGACGAGCTGCAGCCCGACGGCGAAGATGATGATCGCCTTGATGATCTGGATCCACCATTGCTCGTAGTGGCCGACGGTGGCGACCGGCATGCTGATCACGGGCGGTGCACCTCCACGATCGCGCCGGTGAGGCTCGTCGCGGAGTTCTCCCGCGTCGCCTCCTCGAGGAAGACCGTGCCCTGCGGGACCGCGCTGCGCAGCGTGACCTCGGCGTTCACGCGCGTCCCGTTCGTCCCGACGACGACGGTCTCGCCGGCGCCGAGGCCGAGCCGCTGCGCGTCGTCCGGCGACATCTCGATCCGCTGGCGCGCGGCGAGGAACTTCAGCGCCGGCGACACCTCGACCTCGGGCGAGGCCCAGATCGAGCGGAAGGTCC
>JBEEGD010000106.1:0-3220 GCA_041166685.1 Acidimicrobiaceae bacterium
ATGTGCACCGGCAACGGCTTCTCGCACGTGCACCACAACGGAGTCGGCTCTGTCAACGCGTCGGCCATGTCAGCCGTCCTTTCGCTTCCAAGTGTGTCCCGCGGAGGAAGTCAGCTAGTCGGCGGCGGCGGGAAGGATGAAAGCGCCGGCTAGCGTGCGTTGAACTTCGAGACGCGAACGCGCGCGACGAGGCTCGCCTGGAGCGAGATCTGCATGGCCATCGTCGTCGGCACCGCGGTCATCTGGTCTCAAAGCTATCAAAAGGAAAGCCGGATGGGGCGGCCGCAGCGAGCACAGATGCTGCGGGCCGCCCCCTTCCGTTCTGCCTGGATGACGACGATGGGGTCCGGGCAGGTGCAGTGCTCCGAGGGGAGCTTCGTCACACGGGCTCCATGGTTGGCAGCGGCGGCGCGGGGGGTGCGGGCGCATGGGGACGGTGCGTCCCAAGGTGCCCGTGTGACTCGGTCCCGTACCCACCGGGGACCGGGATGTAGAACTCGGGATAACCCCACATTCCGTGCTCGTGGACGTCCAGGCCGACGGACTCGACCTCGGCGCTGACGCGGATGCCCCAGAGCTTGTCCATCGCGTAGAGCACGCCGAACGACGTCGCGAAGGTGAAGGCACCCACCGCGACCAGTCCGAGTGCCTGGATGCCAAGCTGGTGGAACGAGCCCGTGTAGACGAGCCCGCCCGTGCCGGTCGCGAGGTTCTTGGCCAGCACCGGCACCGCGAAGATGCCGGTCGCAAGCGTTCCCCAAACGCCGGAGAAGCCGTGGACGGCAACCGCGCCGATCGGGTCGTCGATCCCGATCCGCTCGACGAAGATGACGCCGAAGACCGCGATGAAGCCGGAGCCCACGCCGATCAGGATCGCGGCCCATGGGGCGACGAAACCGGACGCCGCGGTGATCGCGACGAGCGCTCCGAGAGCCCCGTTCAGCATCATCGAGATGTCGGGCTTGCCCAGCTTGACCCAGGCGACGCACATGCCGGTCACTGCGCCGGCGGCTGCCGCCAGGTTCGTGGTCAGTGCGACGTAGGCGAAGTAGCCGAAGCCGCCGAAGTCGACCGACAGCGTCGAGCCGGGATTGAAGCCGAACCAGCCGAACCAGAGGATCAGCGTTCCAAGCACGGCGTACGGGATGTTGTGGCCGGGGATTGGATTCGCCCGCCCGTCCGTGCCGAACTTGCCGATGCGCGGCCCGAGGATCAATGCTCCCGCGAGTCCCGCGAGCGCACCTTGGTAGTGGACGACCGTCGAGCCGGCGAAGTCCTGCATGCCGTGCTTGAACAGCCAGCCGTGCGGGCTCCAGATCCAATGCGAGACGATCGAGTACGTGATCGTGAACCAGACGCCGAAGACGAAGTAGACCCAGAGCTTGGCGCGCTCGGCCATCGCGCCCCAGACGATCGCCAGGGAGACGCCGGCGAACACGACCTCGAACATGTAGCCCGCGGCGCCCGGGATCTCCGAGAACCAGTCGAACGGCGCCTTGCCGACCGCCGTGAGCTCACCGACCGACGGGAAGAAGCCGGCCGTCCCGATCAGCCCGTTGCCGCCTCCGAACGCGATCCCGAACCCGACCGCCCAGTAGACGAGTGAGCAGATGCCGAAGATGAGGACGTTCTTGCCGGCGATGTGGCCGGCGTTCTTCATGCGCGTCAGGCCGGCTTCGAGAAAGGCGAAGCCCGCCTGCATGAACATCACGAGCACCGCTGTGATGACGACCCAGATCGTCGACGCGGCGACCAGCAGATCGTGGTTAGACATTCGTCTCCACCTCCTCGAGGCTTGCCCCGGTCCGGTTGTGCAACACGTTCTGGACGGGCGTCGACCAGCAGAGCCCGTCGCCCGACTCGTTGCCGCTGCGCGCGGCGTCGACGATCGCGTGGATCACTTCGTCGACGATGCCGTCGGCGACCACGAACACGAGTTGTGACTTCGGCAGGAACCGCGATTCGAAGACGCGCCCGCGGTACTCGTGGGTGACACCGCGCTCGCGTCCGTGCCCGATCGCCTCGATCACCGTCACGCCGACGTGCCCTGTTGCTTCCTCGACGGCGTCGATCACCGTCTCGACGCGCTCGCGGATGACTATCGCTTCGACCTTGTGCATCGTCAGGCCGCCATGCTCTCGGACTCGCTTGCAACGCTCACTGTGCCGGTCGGAACCGTTTCGATTGTCTGCAGGATCCGGCCCGCGATCCGGTACGGGTCACCGAGCGAGTTCGGGCGACGGTCTTCCAGATACCCGCGGTAGCCGTTGTTCACGAAGCTGTGCGGGATGCGGACCGACGCGCCGCGGTTGGCGACGCCGTAGTTGAACTTGTCGATCGCCTGCGTCTCGTGAAGCCCCGTCAGGCGCATGTGGTTGTCGGGGCCGTAGACGGCGATGTGCGCGTCCTTGTGCTCATCGAAGGCCGCCATCAGTGACTCGAAGTACGGCTTGCCCCCGACCTCCCTCATGTGCTTCGTCGAGAAGTTCGTATGCATGCCCGAGCCGTTCCAGTCGTGCTCGATGCCGAGCGGCTTCGGATGGAAGTTCACGTCGACGCCGTAGCGCTCGCAGAGCCGCAGCAACAGGTACCGGGCGATCCACATCTCGTCGGCGGCCCGCTTCGAGCCCTCGCCGAAGATCTGAAACTCCCACTGGCCCTTCGCGACCTCGGCGTTGATGCCCTCGAGGTTGATCTCCGCCGCGAGGCAGAGGTCGATGTGCGCGTCGACGATCTCGCGGGCGACGTCGCCGACGTTCTTGAAGCCGACGCCGGTGTAGTACTCGCCTTGCGGGGCTGGAAAGCCCGCGGACGGGAACCCGAGCGGCGCTCCGTCCCGGTAGAGGAAGTACTCCTGCTCGAACCCGAACCACGTGTCGGGGTCGTCTGGGATCGTGGCGCGGCTGTTCGAGGGGTGCGGTGTCTCGTCGGAAAGGAGCACCTCACACATCACGAGCATGCCGTCCGCCCGCGCCGGATCCGGGAAGAGCGCGACGGGTTGGAGCAGACAGTCGGAGCTCGAACCCTCCGCCTGACGCGTCGAGCTGCCGTCGAAGCCCCACATCGGCAGATCCGCGAGGGCCGGCTCGGACTCGAACTCCTCGATCTTCGTCTTGCTGCGGAGATTCGGGACGGGTTCGTAGCCGTCGAGCCAGATGTATTCGAGCTTGTACTTCGGCATCCTTCCTCCTGTCGTTTGCTCTTCCAGAAACAAAAAAAG
>JBEEGD010000107.1:0-2741 GCA_041166685.1 Acidimicrobiaceae bacterium
CGCTGCTCTATGGCGATAGCAGATACCACCGCGAAGTGCTGTGCTCGGCAGCCGCCGAGGCTACAAGCCCTGATTAGGCCGCCGCAGTCGTACGCGATTGCGGTGACGTCAGACGGCACCCCTGCCCACAGTCCATCAGAGAGAAAGGTGTCCTCAATGGAGCCCCTCGACGGGGTCGCGGCCCCGCGCAAGCGCTCGACTTCGCCCACCACCGCATCGCGCAGAGGCTCTAGTCTGCTGTGGCGGGTTGTGCTGGTTGCGATCGGTGTGGTGGCCGTCGCCGCGGTCGTAGTGACCGCAGTGCAGGGGCACAAAACCGCGGCCATCGCGATTGGCCTGTTGACCGCGGCTTTCTTCTGCGGCATGGCGTGCTGACAAGTCGCGCCTTGGCTTGGTCGGCCGAGCAGCCGATGGTGGTCCGGATCAGCGTTCTGCCTAGCGCGACTGTTGCGAAGGACGACGTCGCCGAGCCCGCCCGTCGTTCCCGGCGGTAAGAGGTGGGGCGATGAACGTCTCGAGCAAGTGGTGCAGGCTTGCCGAGTCGCGCGGTGTCGGGCTGTCGAACATCGCAAATGAGAAAATCAACCGCAAGTGCCACTCGATGAAGTCCTCAAGGTCGAGGTCCGCGCGCAGCTCGCCACGAGACTGGGCATCTTCGAAGAATGGTTGCATGGTGGCGTGGGCGGCCTCATAGAACATCTTCGACGCAATGATCGCCTGCGAGGACATCAGTGCCCCATCGGAATTGAACAACTTCGGCAAGAATCGACCCGACCGCAACGCATAGACGGCGCGCACTGTTACGCGAACCACGCGCTCGGCGAAAGTACCTTGTTCGGCCATCAGCGTCTTGACACGGACAAACACGGCGGCGTTCTCCCGCATGTAGGCCGCCGCGAGCAATTCGTTACGTCCTTCGAAATACCGATAGACGGTGCTTCTGGACACCTTGGCCTGCCGGGCGACGTCCTCGATGCTGGTCTTGCTCGAACCGAACTGACTGAAGCACTCTTCGGCCGCGTCGAGGAGTCGCTCGCGAGCCGCGTCCTCGTCGTCGACGCGCTTCTTGTCGCCCCATCGACGCTCGTGAGGCGTGCGCGCGGTCACGCGCATGCCCTGAAGGGTCCGACCAATCGGACCGCGAATCGCGCCACAGCCGACCCCAATCCACGACAGTGCGTCGAGGTTGACACTATCAGACAGTAGACAGGCTTTCGTCTCATAGAGTAGCGTTAATCAAACTTCGTTTGTTTATAGCACCGCGAGTCTCACAGCAGCCCCGCCGGCACGGCAATGCCCGGCGCCCAACCGTTTACGGGAGAATCATGCCGTCCCAGACCGATAGCAGCGAGCACACCGGCACCAGCGAGCCAGTTGGCATGCCGATCTTCTTCAACCCGTTGCAGGAGGGGTACTTCGATAACCCGTACGCCCATTACGCCGAGCTACGGGAACAGGATCCGGTGCACCAAAGTTTGGCGGGCCTGCCGATCTGCTTCGCATACGACGACATTCGACAGGTTCTGATCGACGGAACCACCAGCATGAATGTCGCGACGGTGAAGGAACTCAACGAGAGCGTCCCGGGCGGGGACGGACCGACGATGTTTCCCAAGAGCGTCATCAGCATCGACGCGCCCGATCACACCCGCATCCGGCGTTTGATGATGACGAGGTCATTCACACCTCGAAGGGTTCACGCGTTCTCGGACTGGATCACCAGCGAGGTCGACGAGCTGCTCGACAAGTTGGAGCAGAAGTGGAATGAGACGCAAGAGCCGATCGACCTGATCGCCGATTTCGCCTTTCCGTTGCCGTTCAAGGTCATCTCCGACATCATCGGCATGCCGAGCCAGGACCATCAGCTAGTTCGCGACTGGGCCCAGGCCATCAGCTCAGCCACGGATCCATCGAGCGGCCCGGAGAAACTCGCCGCGGCCCACGAGGCATATGTTGCCCTGAGCGCATACGTCGCCCGCGACGTGCTGCCTCAGAAGCGCGCGCATCCCTCCGACGATCTGCTAAGCGGCCTACTCGTCGCCAGCGACAACGGGGAGCTTGCCGAGGACGAACTCCTCGACCAAGTGTCCCTGCTCTACGTGGCGGGGCACGAAACCACCGTCAGCCTCATCGGCAACAGCATCCTGAACCTGCTCCACCACCGTCCACAGCTCGAGCTCCTGCAGAGCACGCCCGACCTGTTGACCAACGCGATCGAGGAGTTGAACCGCTTCGACAGCGCCATCCAGTTCAATTGGCGGTACACCCTTTCCGACCTCCAGGTGCGCGACACGGTGGTGCCACCCGGCAAGATGATCCTGCTGAGTCTGGGCTCAGCCAATCGGGATCCGGCTCATTTTGGTGAGACCGCCGACGATCTCGACCTCACTCGCAAGAACGCAAGCGAGGCCATGTCCTTTGGCGCAGGCGCCCACTTCTGCTTGGGCAACGCCCTCGCCCGAAAGGAAGCTGCCATCGCCATCAGTCGGTTCTTCGAGCGCTTCCCCAAGACTGCGTTGACCGCCGACCCCGTATGGAACAGCCAGATCACGTTTCGCGGCCTAACCCGCCTCGACGTTGCGCTCGACACCTAGTCAGGAAGGGATGACGATGACAAATCTAGAAGCACCCAAGCGGGACCTGCGCATGCCGTTCGACGTGCCACCCGGCGGTTGGACGCGGAATGCCGGGCTCGGCACCGAGGACATTTCGTACGAGGACTCGATTTCGCCAGAGTTCTT
>JBEEGD010000108.1:0-16868 GCA_041166685.1 Acidimicrobiaceae bacterium
GGGAGGAGGCGTCCGCCGCGATCGCCCGCTTCAACGAGGAGGTGCTGCCAGCGCTGCGTTAAGTGCCTTTCTTGACGGCCGTGTCGCGCACGATCAGCGTGAACTTCACGTCGCACACCGGCTCACCGGATGACGCGTCCTTCCACGATGTCTCGGTCACGTAGAACTCCATCAGCGCCGAGGATGAGTCCTTCTCGTACACGTCGCTGATGCGGGCGGTGCCCTCGAGCACGTCGCCCACCCGCGGGTGCCGGTGGTACACGAACTCCTGCTCGCCGTGCAGGATCATGCGCCCGGGCCCTCGCAGCTTCTCGATCGGAAGCCCGGTGGTGCTCCCCTCGATCGTGCCCCAGTAGCCCCACGAGAACGGGAACGTCGGCGGCACGATCGCGCCATCGGCGCGGTACTGCGGCGCGGTGTCCTTCACCGCCGCGGCGAACGCACGCACCGGCCCCGCCTCGACTCGCACCTTCGTGCTGCCCAGCTCCGTGCCCTTGAGCTCGGTCATCGCGCTCACGAAATTACCTCCCGAATCCCATCTTCGGAGCGCCGCTGCGACGCTCGCCGAACAATTCAGCCTTGCGACCGGCGATGGCCGAGACCGACCACCGTTCGCCCTGCTCGATCTCGCTCACCATCGTCCATCCCTCCATCAGGTGCAAGCGCCCGCCGAACGCGACGAACACCTGCCCCGTGACGTCCGCGGCGTCGTCGCTGGCCAGCCAGGCGACCACGGGCCCGATGTTGTCGGGGTCCCACTCGTCGAACGCATCGCCTTCTGGAGGCGCTCCGTAGTCACCCAGCACGGTCTCGGTCATGCGCGTACGCGCCCGGGGTGCGATCGCGTTCGCCGTGACGCCGTAGTTCTTCAACTCGCGCGCCAGGGCAATGGTCATTCCGGCGATGCCGGCCTTCGCAGCCGTGTAGTTGGCCTGGCCGGTGCCGCCGTAGAGCCCCGCTTCGGACACCGTGTTGATGATTCGACCTCCGCTGTCGTTCCCCGCCTTCGACTGGGCTCGCCAATGCTCAGAGGCGAACCGAGTCGGAGCGAAGTGGCCTTTCAGGTGCACGCGTATCACCGCGTCCCACGCGTCCTCGTCCATCTTGAAGGACATCTGGTCGCGCAGCACACCCGCGTTGTTCACGAGGATGTCGAGGCGGCCGAACTGGTCGAGTGTCGCGCCGACCAGGGATTGCGCGCCGGCCCACGAGGCCACGTCGTCTGAGCTCGCGACGGCGGTTCCGCCGTTGCCATTGATCTCGTCGACCACTTGCTGCGCCTGGCTGGCCTCCTGCGCGCCCTCGAGTGACGTGCCGAGGTCGTTCACCACCACGGTCGCACCCTCGGCGGCGAGGGCAAGTGCTTCGCCGCGCCCGATGCCACGTCCGGCACCGGTCACGATTGCCACTTTGCCGTCCAGCGCTCCCATTACTCGTCCACCAACCGGATCTGTTTGTAGCCGCGGCGCTCGAGCGAGCCACGGTCGACGACGTCGACGTCCGTCTTCACCCCGATCTCGGCTTCGATGGCGGCGGCACACTGGCCCGCAACTGTCGACGGATCACTGCCGTCAACTCCGAGTTCGACGCGCACGTGCAACGGAGCGGACTCGTCGCGCGGCTTCACCACTTGCCACTCGAGCGTCGGCGTGGTGACCGCGCCGACCGAACGCAGGGCGCCTTCGATCTCGTTGACCTGGAAGTGCTTGCCTTGGCTTCCGAGCAGATCCTTGAAGCGACCGCCCCAGAACCCGCGCTTCGTCGTTTCGCCGCACGGGCAGGGCTCGTCGATGAAGCACGCCGCCTCCTCGAGGTCGTAGCGCACCAGCCCGTTGTCGCGGTCGAGGGTTGTCACCACGAGGTTGCCCCACTCGCCGCTGGGCTTGTCGCGGCCCGTAGCGGGATCGATGGCCTGCGCGATCGCCCAGTCCTCGTGCACGTGGCCACCCTCACCGTCGCCGCATGGTCCGCCGACGTACGCGTACGCCTCGACTCCACACGTCATGATCGGAATGCCCTTTTTCCCGAACCCTCGCAGCGTGAACGACGGCAGGCCGGCGTCCTTCTTCAAGTCGACACCGAGTTGCGCGGCGATCTCGACGAAGCGGCCGTAGGAGAACGCCACCATCGACACGTCGGGGTGGACGCGCGCCCACATGCGGATGCCTTGCTCGCCCAGCTCGTCGGTGTCGGGCGGGGCGACCCACAGGTTGAGCATCCCGAAGTACTCGAGGCAGCCGGACAACATCACCCCACCGCCGTAGAGATACGCCGGGTGTGCGTGGGTGACGATCTGGCCAGGACGCCAGCCGTTGCGCCACCACACCCTCGACGCGGATTCGTATTCGAGCCAGATGTCGTGTCGAGTCCACAGCGTGAGTGTGGGCGTGCCGGTCGTACCGGTGGAGGAACCAAGGCGCACGCAGTCCTCGCGCGGCGTGAACCGGTAGTCGCCGAACGGCGGATGGTCGGCCTCGCTGTCGCGCAACTCCTGCTTCACCGTCGTCGGGATCCGGTTCACGTCGTCGAGGCTCGTCACGTCATCGGGCGCGGTGATACCGGCTTCCTCGAGCTTCCGACCGAAGAGCGGCGCCTGCCCGTCGAGGACGCGCCCTACGAGCTTCCGCAAACGCTCGACCTGCAGCGCGCGCAATTGCTCGCGCGGCATCGTCTGTGTCTCCGGGTCCCAATACGTCTGTTCTGGATCACGAGGCGCCGGACCGAGAAAGGTCGGGTCGTACGTCGGCATAGAGTCGGACGCTACCTGACACTGGCGTCAGGTGATCGGGGGCATGGTGACCCAGTGAGCACGGCAGTAACGGTCGGCATCGACATCGGCACCACGTCGGTCAAAGCGATCGCGGCAGATGGCGACGGCAACGTCGTCGCATCGGCCCGCGTGCCACACCCACTGTTGATCAACGCGCCCGAAGAGCTCGAGCACGACATCGAAGCGGCGTGGCGTGACGGCGTCCGCAACGCATATGCCGATGTGACCAAGAACGTCGACGTCATCGCGGCCAACGTCGCCGCGATGGTGCCGTCGCTCGGCGCGCTCACCGCGGCCGGCCGCGCGGCCGGGCCGGGTCTGCTCTATGGCGATCATCGCGGGCGCCGCGCGGGCGACAGCGATGGGGCCAACCCGGTCGAGCGCGGTGAGCTACTCAGCTTTCTCGCGTGGCTGCAGGAGAACTGCCCCAAAGCGGAGCGGTACTGGCCGGCGCAGGCCGCCGCCAACCACGCGTTGAGCGGCCGAGCGGCGCTCGACACCACGACCGCCTTCACGGCGCACCCGATGTTCGACGGCACGAAGTGGGACGAGGCGATGGTGGCCGACGTCGGTGTCACCACCGAGCAGCTGCCCGAGATCGTCAGCGGCGTGGAACCTGCAGGCCGCATCGGTGGCGCCGACGGCCCGTTGCTCGGTGGCGGCACGATCGATGCGATGGCCGAGCAAGTCGTCGGCGGCGCCGACAACGAGGGCGACGTGCTCGTCATCTGCGGCACGACGCTCATCACCTGGGCGGTCATGCAGGGCGAGGAATGGCTCGAGCGACCGGGTCTGTGGACGATCCCACACACCGCGCCCGGCAAGCTCATCATCGGAGGACCATCGAACGCGGGCGGCTTGTTCCTCAACTGGGCACGCCAGCTCGCCGGCGTCAGCGACGAGGCAGTCGCATCACTCCATGACCCGCACAATGTGCCGGTCTGGCTCCCGTACGTGCGCGGCGAGCGCACGCCGCTGCACCGCCACGACTTGCGAGCGTCGATGCACGGCCTCAACCTCACGCACACTCCCGCGCATGTCGTGCGGGCGGCCTACGAGGCCGCGGGCTTCGTCGTGCGCCACCATCTCGACCTGGCCGGCGATCTCATCGCGCCGCAACGCATCATCGCGACCGGCGGCGGCGCGCGTGTCGAACCGTGGGTACAGGCTCTGGCTGATTGCACTGGCCTACCGGTCGATGTCGTCGCCGTGCCTGAAGGTGGTGCGCTCGGCGCCGCGTTCATCGCGCGGTGCGTCGCCGGGCTCGAGTACCAGATGGGAGACGGATCGCGGTGGGCTCGCACTGGCCATCGCGTCGAACCCAACGCGAAGTGGCAGTCCGCCGCAGGTGAGCGTTACGAACAGTTCCGCGAACTGACCGCGGCCGCCGCCGCCGGATAGCTACGCAGAGACAGTGTCGGCGAGCTGGAGCCGGCCCTGGCCGCCCGCGACCCGCTCGAGCATCACGAGTTGCTCGAAGCGCTCGGCCGAGACCGGCGGGCTGAAGAGGTTTCCCTGCATCTGGTCGCAGCCGTTGCGCAGCAGGAAGTAGAGCTGGGCGGGCGTCTCGACGCCTTCGGCAACGACTCGCAGGTTGAGTCCCTTGGCCATCGCGATGATGGCGAGCACGATCGATGCCTGGTTGCCCGTCTGGTCCGACGCGCCCTCATCGCCGATGCCCCACACAAAGGACTTGTCGATCTTGAGCGCGTTGATCGGGAAGTGGCTCAGGTAGCTCAGCCCACTCCAGCCCGTGCCGAAGTCGTCGATCGAGCACTCGACGCCCATGGCCCTGAGGTCGGACAGCGTCGCGCTGACCACGATGGGATCCTGCAGCGCCAAGCTCTCGGTCAGCTCGAGCTCGAGGCGGGCCGGATTGATGCCGCTGAGGCGCAGCACGCTGGCCACCAGGTCGGGGATGTGCTGCAGCTGGAACTGGCGGGGCGAGAGGTTGACCGAAACCGTGAGCTCCGGGAAGCCGGCCTTCTCCCACTTGCGCAACTGGTCGCACGCTTCGAGCAGCGCCCACTCGCCGAGCTCGACGATGAGCCCGTTCTCTTCTGCGATCGGAATGAAGTCGGCGGGGGAGATGGTGCCCATCTCGGGGTGTTCCCAGCGCAACAACGCCTCGGCGCCCATCACCTTGCCCGAGCGGAGATCGACCTTGGGCTGGTAGAGCAACCGAAGTTCGCCTCTCTCGGCTGCGCCGTGCAGTGCGCTCTCGATGTCGAAGCGCCCTTCGACCTTGGCCTGGATGTCCGCAGTGTGGAGCTGCGCCTGGTTTCGGCCGAGCTCCTTCGCGCGGTACATCGCCCTGTCGGCGCTGCGGAGGAGGGCTTCGGGTTCGCGGCCGTCTTGCGGTGAGTGAGCGACGCCGATGCTGCCCGAGACGTGGAGCTTGCGCTTGGCAATCGTGACCGGCTGCCCAATCGCGCCGAGCAGTTCGTTGGCGGCGGCGAGCGAGGTGGCGCCGTCGACTGCGTCGGGAACGAGAAGCGCGAATTCGTCGCCTTGCAAACGGGCGATCATCGCCCCCGGAGGCGCATGGTCGACCAGGCGTTTGCCGACGGTCATCAGCAACACGTTGCCGGCAGCATGGCCGAGCGTGTCGTTCACGAGCTTGAACCGATCGAGGTCGAGGAACATCACCGCGACGTGTTCGCCGCTGCGCTCGCTCTCGGCCAAGGCATCTGCGAGGCGATCGTGGAATTGGCGGCGGTTGGGAAGGCCGGTGAGCTCATCGTGCTGTGAGCGACGCTCGATCTTCGCCCACTCACGCAGCAAGGCGGCGAGGTACGCGACCACGACTAGTGACAACAGCGCGGAGCACGTCGCAACCGATTCAAGGGCCACTCTTCCGCCCGCGATGAGCTTCCACAATGTGAGGCCGGGCACCAAGAGCACGGCGACGACGACGATCAGCAGCCGGGCGAAGCTCATCCTCGCCGGAGTGGTTCGGACGAACGCGGGCTCGACCGCGATCGTCGGATGCAGCATGGCGATCGCGGTGAGCATGAGGCCGGCGGCCGTCAGCGCGATCGACGGGCCGATCATGCCCGAACCCGACGACGTGATGACCACCCCGGCCATTCCCGTGGCCTCGCCGGCGAAGACGAGCACCGAGGCGAACACCACCAGGCGCGCGCCGAAGCGTTCCGCCGTGCTGAGTCGTTCGAGCCGGATCGCGGCAACAATCCATACGAGGGACAGCCCCGCACGCGTGACGTGCGCCGCCGCCATCGAACCGTTGATGTTCCCAGCAGCCAAGCTCGGCTCGACCGACACGCTCCAGAACACGACGGAGACCGACAGAGCACCGAGCGCACCTTCGAGCACCATGTCGAGCGCGCGCTCGCGGACGCGTGCGGCAAGAAAGGCCCACACTCCGACGAGGGCGGCGATGGTCGCGGCGACACCGGTCCAGTCGCCGATCGAGCCGCGGTTCTCAGCGACGCCGCCGACCCCGAGTGCTTCAGCAGCGACGAAGGCCACAACCGCGACGGAAAGAAGTTGAGCGGGAGGGACCTGGTAGGTCGTCCCCCCACGGCCGCCTCGACGGCGCTGTGAGACCACGACCGCGGCGATGGCCGCGGCTCCGACGAGGCAGAGGGCGATCGATCGTCCGATTGTGCCGCCGACGAGAGCGATGACGCAGGCGAGCGCCGGGCCGGAGACGGCCGCGACCAACCACCGGCTCCGGTGGTCGTCTTTGCGCTTGCGCCCGCTACGAACCTCGCTCATCCACCAGCCTCATGGCGTCTCGGGGTGCCAACCGCGCGAACTACGCAACGCGTCGGCACCGCGCGCGTCACAGGTTTTCTCTCTCTTCAACTATCGGCCGCCTGGCTCCGGGCCTTAGGGCTCATAGGCCGAAAGGCAAATTCGGCCTACTCTGACGCTCATGTCAGGTATCGGGGTGGAGCCGGCAGCGCCGGGAATGGGCGACGACGCGTTCGACGCCATGGGGCAGTTCACGAACACGGTGGCGGGCGACCTCCGCGACCCGTACCCCGGGTTGGGAGAAAAGCGCCGAACGGCGCCGGTCGAGCTCGCCATGCAGGCAGATTTCGACGGCGGCGAGACGCCGGTGGCCAACGTCTACACGTACGAGACGGTGGCCCAGGTCCTGCGGGACAACGTCACGTTCTCCTCCGGAGCCATTCGGGAGCTCATGGAGCTCGTGATGGGCCCATTCGTCCTCGTTGGGATGGACGAGCCCGAGCACAAGCGCCATCGGGCGCTCGTCAGCGCCGCCTTCCGCCACAAGAGCCTCGTGCGCTGGGAGACCGAGGTCATCGATCCGATCATGCACGCCCTCATCGACCGCTTCGCCGAGCGAGGCAGTGCCGAGCTGGTCCGCGAGTTCACCTTCCGGTTCCCGGTGCAGATCATCGCCGAGATCCTGGGTGTGCCCCACAAGGATCACGAGAAGTTTCACGACATGGCGATCTGGGTGGTGAATGTTGCCGCCAATCCAGAGAAGGGGATCGCTTCGTCGTACGCCCTTCGCGAGTACCTCGCGGAGATCGTCGAGGCCAAGCGGACGAATCCCGGAGACGACGTCATCAGCTTGCTCGTCCAAGAGGAGCTCGACGGCGAGCGGCTCGACGACGAAGAGATCTACTCGTTCCTCAGGTTGCTGCTCCCCGCGGGAGCGGAGACGACCTACCGCGCCACCGGAAGCTTTCTCTATGGATTGCTCTCGAATCCCGACCAACTCGATGCGCTGCGCCACGATCGGTTGCTGATGGCCCAAGCGGTCGAGGAGTCGATCCGTTGGGAGTCGCCGCTCCTCATCACGTCGCGGCTGTCCATGGCCGACTCTGTCGTAGGCGGTGTCGAGATCCCGGCGGGCACGCAGGTGGTGCCCAACATTGGCTCGGCCAACCACGACGAGACGCGTTGGGATCACGCCGACGACTTCGACATCTTCCGTCCCGTGATTCCGCACATCAGCTTCGGTGTCGGACCCCATATGTGCCTCGGGATGCATCTCGCACGCATGGAGATGGACGGCGCGGTGAACGCGCTGCTCGATCGCTGTCCGAACCTCCGCCTCGACCCCGATGCGGTGGAACGCGACGACCCGCACATCCACGGCGAGCGTTTTCGCTCGCCCACGTCGCTGCCGGTCCTCTTCGGCTGATGCTCGGCGGGCGGACCGCGCTCATCACTGGCGCAGGATCTGGACAGGGACAGGCCGCGGCAGTCCTGTTTGCGTCGCACGGCGCCTCTATCGCCGTGATCGACATCAACGACGACGGCGCCAACGAAACTGTCGCGCTCGTCGAGAAGCAAGGTGGGGCTGCAGTCGCTATCCACGCGGACGTGTCCAACGCCGGCGACTGCGCCCGAATGGTGGAGGAGACTTCGGCGGCATTCGGACGGATCGACGTGCTGTACAACAACGCCGCCGTGCAGATGTCGGGTCGTCTCGTCGAGTGCACGGAGGACGACTGGGATCGCACGATCGCGACGAACCTCAATGCGATTTTCTGGGCGTGCCGCGCGGCGTTGCCCGTGATGCTGTCCGGCGATGGTGGCTCCATCATCAATACAGCCTCGGTGCTCGGCCTCATCGGGTCCGAGGGCTACGTCGCCTACGGCGCGGCCAAAGCCGGCCTCGTAGCTCTGACCCGCCAGATCGCCGTGGAGTACGGACCGACCGTCCGGGCCAATGTGATCGCTCCGGGTTCGATCGACACGCCTCGCTTCCGCAAGGTGGCCGAGGAGATGGACGACACCGAGGGCTTCCTCTCAGGGCTTACTCGCGTAATTCCCCTCAAGCGCCTCGGTACTGCTGACGACGTCGCCGGTATCGCGTTGTTCCTCGCGTCGGATCAGTCGGCATACGTGTCGGGCGCGGTGATTCCGGCCGACGGGGGATTGGCGGCGCTCCGATGAGCGAGCGCGTCGCGTTGGTGACCGGCGCAGCTTCGGGCTTGGGCGCGGCGGTCTCGGAGCGGTTGCGCGCCGATGGGTACGACGTCGTCGGACTCGACCTCGATGCCGCGGAGTCGTGGATCGAGCAGGGCGACGTCCGGGTTGATGCCGATGTGGCGCGAGCAGTCGGAAAGGCTGCCGATCGGGGGCCCATCACCGCGCTGGTGCTGAGCGCGGCCGTCGAGACCCGCTCGCCGATCGTCGATTGCACCGACGACGACTGGCAGCGAGTGATCGACACCAACTTGAAGGGTCCGTTCCTCTGCATGCGACACGTCGTCCCCGCAATGGTCGCCGCCGGTGGTGGATCGATCGTCGCCATGGGCTCGACTCTCGGTTCGATCGTTGCTCCGCAGTATCCGGCCTACTGCGCGTCCAAATTCGGTCTCACCAACTTGTGCAAGCAGGTGGCCATCGAGCACGCGAGCGACGGGGTGCGGGTCAATGTCCTGTCGCTCGGACCGACGGACACCGGGTTGTTCGTGCGACTCACCGACATGGCGCCCGATCCTGAAGCGGTGCGGGCTGGGGTCGCCGCCAACCTGCCGATGGGACGGCTCGGCCGGGCGCAGGAAGTGTGCGACGCCGTCGCGTTCCTGCTGTCGGACGGAGCGGCCTATACGAGCGGTGCGGTCCTTCCGCTCGATGGCGGCCTGGCCGCGAGGCGTCAGTGATCGAGGGTTTCCGCGTTCTCGACGCCGACGCGCACGTCGTCGAGCCCGGCCACGTGTTCGCCGAGTGGGCCGCCCCGGGGACCGGTCCGATCGACCTCCCGGCGGACACGCCCATGGTCCCGTGTGGCGACTTCGACCTGCTGACGGATCAGTTCGAGCACGGCTTCGATGCACCGTCGTATCTGCGGGCGATGGACGCGCAAGGCATCGACGCCGTCGTGCTGTACCCGTCGATCGGACTGTTCGTGCCGTTCTTGCCGGACCTCTCCGCCGATCAATCCGCGGCGGCCTGCCGTTCCTACAACGACTGGATGGCCGAGTACTCGGGCTCGAACCCGGCGCGAATGACCGGCGTCGCGCTGGTGCCGCTCGCGGACGTGGATCTCGCGGTGGCCGAAGCGAAACGGGCGCACGATCTCGGCCTCGTCGGTGTCCTGGCTCGACCCAACCACCTCTACGGACGCAACTTGGGCGACGCCGCCTATGACCCGCTGTGGGCGATCTGTGTCGAGCTCGGTCTCACCGTGTCGGTGCACGAAGGGCTCGGTTTGCGAGGGCCGACGATCGGCGCGGACCGTTTCGACGGCTTCGCCACTCGGCACGCGCTGTCGCATCCGATGGAACAGATGGCGGCGATGGCTTCGCTCGTGCTCGACGGGGCGCTCGAGCGTCATCCCGAGCTTCGGGTGGCGTTTCTCGAGTCGGGTACCGGATGGCTGCCGTACTGGCTGGCGCGACTCGACGACCACATCGAATGGTTGACACCTGAGCGACCGTCGGCCACCGAGCTCTTTGATGCCCACTGCGTGATCTCCACCGAGGCCGACGACGACTGCGTCGGGATGGTGGTCGAATGGATGGGGCCCGAGTACGTCATGTGGGCGAGCGACTTTCCCCATCCGGACGCCGTCTATCCCGGCGCCACCGATGCCTTCTTGCGCGAGTGTGAGGAACAGGCGGTGTCCGAGGACGATGTGCGCGTGATCTTGTGGGAAGGACCGATGGCGTTCTACGGCTTGGACGACCGGTTCGCGGTCGCGTCAAGCGGCTGACCGCGCGGCCCGCTGCATCACGAAGCAAGGTTCGCTGGCGTGCCGATCGAGGAACGTCTGCGCGGTCTGTCCGTCTTCGAACTCGAGCGCGTGCGCGCGGTCGACGAGGACGAATCCCTCACCGAGGAACAACGAGCTCGGCTCGTGCGCGACGACCACAACCATGGCGCCGACCGTAGTAAGCGCGCCTTGGCCCACCCAAGCGATTACCGGCATCATGAGTGAATGTCCGTGTCAGCCCTCGACGAGAATCGCGAGCGAGCTGCGGAGCAGTGGCGGAGTTTGGATGCGCAATGGCTCGAGGCGTTCCGGCAGGCTTGGGAGGCCTTTCGCACTGGCAACATCGGCGTGGGCGCGTGCGTGGCGCAACCCGACGGCCGCATCGTGGCCACAAGCCGGAACCGCGTCGCCGATGCCGAAGGTCCAATCGGTGAGATGTTCGGCACCAGCGTTGCGCACGCGGAGTTGAACGCGCTTGCACACCTGCCGTTCCGTCACCCTCGCGAGTTCATCCTCACGACAACGCTCCGACCGTGCCTGCAGTGTTCGGCCGCGATCCGGATGGCGCCGATCGCCGTCGTCCGCATCGCGGGCGCCGATCCGCTGTGGGACGGGTGTAGCGACTTCACGGGTCTCGCGCCCTGGCTTGCGCGTCGCGGTCCTGTGCCCACCGAGGGTCCTCGCTCCGACGAAGTCGGGGCGTTCGGCGTGCTGCTTTCCCGCTTTGGTCTCGGCCTCATGCCGGCGGTCGAGGAGGCTCTGCGCGAGCTCGGCGATGGCGACATCATCGACGTGGTGCAAAGGCTCGAGAGCACGGGTCGCAGCACGACGCTCGCCGCATTGGACCTGGGCGACGCCTTCGTCGAGATCTGGCCCGACCTCCACGCGGCGTGCGCGAGTTCCAGCTTGTAGTGAAGGGACGACGCCCCTGCCAAATCCCACTCAGACATACACAGATCTGTGTATGTCTGAGTGGGATTTCGTAGATTCGCTTTCTCAGACGCCGACATCGATCGGCGACGGAGGCGGGCGATTCTCGATGAGCGTGCGCAACGCTGTGCCCAACGACCGCGGAGCAAACGTGTCGGCGGAGTGCTCGATGTCGTCGGGCGTCCACCAGCGGTGGTCGCAGTCGAACATCGCACCGGGCACGCCTTCC
Organism: Acidimicrobiaceae bacterium; assembly: GCA_041166685.1. Classification (GTDB taxonomy): domain Bacteria; phylum Actinomycetota; class Acidimicrobiia; order Acidimicrobiales; family JACDCH01; genus DASUCS01. Next base: position 11,599 of record JBEEGD010000108.1, read on the forward strand.
ACACACCGCTCTGGCACGAACTGAACGCAGCGAATGAGGAAGTACGTCTCATGCTGGTCGATTGCTGTTCCCGCCCATGTGAACTCATGGTGACGGGTCCACACCGCGACGGGCTCGTGCTCGACGGCGAGTGAGTACCCGAGTTCCTCGAGGAGCTCCCGTCGGAGGGTCATGAGTGCACTCTCGCCATCATCGACTCCGCCGCCGGGAGCGATCCACACCGCTTTTCTGGTCACGGGCTCGACCACCTGCATGAGTAGGACAGCACCCGATTCGTCAACCAACAGAGCCCGCACCGCTTTGCGCTGCTGCATCCCCGCATCATCCCATCCGCCCGGTCGTCGTTCCGCACGCCGTTCATCACGGCGTCGCGTGGCAGCATGGGGTCAGTGCCCGGCGTCCAACGGTTCGCAATTGCAGTGGCGGGTGTGTTGCTGGACAGCGTGGGCCGTGTGCTCCTCATTCGTGAGCGGTATGGCGCCCGCCAGTACGGCCTCCCGGGCGGCCTCGTGCAGGACTACGAAAGCCCAGACGAAACGCTCGTTCGCGAGTTCGCGTTGCAGACCGACGTCAACGTCGGCATCGACCACGTAGTCGGCGTCCGTTACAAGGCCGCCGACCAGCAGTCGATGATGCTGCTCGTGTGTCGGTGCCGCTTGATCAACGGCGCCGCCCGCGTGACTGGGCACGGCGACATCGACGAGGTCGGTTGGTACAGCAATCGGAGCCTCCCGAGCCCGATGTCGGCGACGGTCGCGCCGGCGATCGAAGCGGCCGCGTTGGGCGGCAAGGGGATGCTCTTCGCCGAATCGACGGGGGAGCTGGCCAAGCGACGACGGTTCCAGGTCAAACGGGGAGGCTGACGCTCGCACCGCGTAGGGTTGGGCCATGCCGCGCATCAACATCCCTGAGGGCGAAGGTGGAGACGCAGTCCAGGTGTGGATGCTGCGTCCGGAGATGGGGGCAGCGGTCGCGAAGCTGAGCGACGCTGCCTACAACAAGAGCATCATCCCGACCCGGGTGCGGGAGGCGGCGCGGATGCGCATCGCGCAACTGAACGAATGCAAGGTCTGCCTCAACTTCCGCGCCGACTCGGTGATGGAGCAGGGCATGACCGAGGATTTCTACGCCCACGTTTCCACCTTCCACGGAGACGACCGGTATTCACCGCAGGAGAAGATGGCGATCGACTACGCCGAGCGATTCGCGGTGGCGCACACCGGCATCGACGACGCGTTCTTCGATCAGCTGCACGAGCACTTCACCGACGCCGAAATCCTCGACCTCACCATCTGCATCGCCACGTTCGTCGCGCTTGGGCGCACCTTGAACGTGCTGGGTATCGAGTACACCGAACTCACTGACATCACGAGCCGGAACTAGTCACAAAGAGCCATATCCGGCGAGTTGCGCGAGGCCTAGGTTCATCGTCCGGCGAGGGGGTCGCCGGTCGGGAGGAACCATGCGCACGCGTTTCACGTCCTGCCTTACCCGAGTCGCGGTGGTGGTCGCGGTTGCGGTCGTCGGGGTTGTCGTACCGGCACAGATCGCAGATGCGCGACCTACTCTGCGACACGTCGACTACATCGCTCTCGGTGACTCTGTCGCGTTCGGTTTCTCGCCGTTCCTCACCGACCCGTGGATCCCGGAGGCGTTTGTCGGGTATCCGGAACTCGTCGCGAGTCAGACGCACCTCAAGACCGCGAACCTCGCGTGTCCGGGCCAGACGGCACAGGCGCTCATCTCACTGCAGGCGCCCGACAACGGCTGCTTCGACGGCCGGGCAGCCGCAGCTGCCGAAGGCTTTCCGTTTCTCCACGTCGACTATCCGGGGACACAACTCGACGCAGCGCTGGCCCGCATCGGGCGTGAGGGGTCGCCCAAACTCATCACGATCCAAGGTGGTGGTAACGAGTTGATCCAATGCCTTGGATCACCGAATCCAACAGCCTGTCTGGACAGCGTGCGACCCAAGGTCGCGGCTGCCCTCGCGTCCGCGGTGAAGAGTCTGCGGCGCGGGGGGTACCACGGCCCGATCGCTCTTCTGGGCTACTACGGGGTCCCAGGGATCGAGGGGCTCGAGGGCAGACTCGAGGCAACGATCCGCGATGCCGCCCGGCGCACCGGCGTGCACTTCGGGAACATCGCCGAGGTGTTCGCGAGCTACGCCAGCCGGCACGGTGGCGACATCTGCACGACGGGGCTGCTGATCGCATTCCCTGACGGCAGCTGTGATGTGCACCCAAGCCGAACGGGCCAGCAACTCATCGCGCGACTGGTTATGCGACTTCTCGACAACCACAACGACGACAGATAGAGAAATGAAGTCCCCAATGAACTAGAGGTTGTAGAGGCGGGCGGCGTTGCCGCCCAGCAGCTTGGCCGTCACGTCGTCACCGAGATTGACCGCGAGCCGTCGCACTTCTGCGACGGTGCCGGGGAAGTCAGAGTCCCAGTGGGGATAGTCCGACGCGTAGATGAGCCACGCGTCACCGAGTTGTTCGACGCACGTCTCGAGCAACGGTTCCTCAGCTTCGAAGCTGAAGTAGCACCGCCCGCTCGCCAACAGGTCCCGCGGATCGGTCTTCATCGCCGGCAACAGCTCGGGGCGCTTCTCGAGGTGCTCGTGCATGCGGTGCACGAAATACGGAACCCAACCGGTACCGGACTCGAGGAACGCGACTCGCAGCGCCGGCAGGCGGTCGAGGACCCCACCCATGGCCAACGCGGTGAACGCCACCATCTGGTCGACGGGGAACGACAGGCAGTGCACTTGTGCGTAGTTGTCGAAGCGGCCAGCGCCCGGAAGTTCGAGATTCATTCCCGGGGCGCTGTGGACCGCGACCGCGAGGTCGAGCGACGCGCACGCCTCGAAGAACGGCAGCAGCGACGGGTCGTCCAGGTTCGCCGCGCCCAGCACTGGGGGAATGGCGACGGCGACTGCGCCGAGTCGACTCGCGCGCGTCGCCTCGGTGATCGACCGATCGACGTCTTGGAGCGGCACGACCGCGACGCCCTTCAGCCGCTCAGGGTTGTGGCCGCACACCTTGGCCAGCAGCCAGTCGTTGTACGCGCGGGCGACGTCGAGCGCGAAGCCGGAATCGTCGTAGGACGTGAGCCCGATGATGAGCCCGCCGTACAGCACCTGAATGTCGATGCCTTCGCTGTCCATGTCGGCCAGCCGCTTGTCGAGGTCGGCCGCACCCGCGGCGCACGCCGGGTTGGTGGCCGTGTCGATCGGAACCCCGCGGCCCGGACCTTCCTGCGTCGGGTAGAGCTTGTCGCCGATCTGCGCGACCCACTTGCCGCCCGACTGCCCGGCCGACAACCACCCGGGATGCACATCCGCGAGCTCGTTCCAGGAGAACGGGTCCTCGTTGACATGCGCGTCCGCGTCGACAACCAAACCTGACATAGCCGTCAGGTAGTGTGACCGACCCAGGGGGAAGGATGCCACTCTCCATCAAGATCGATCGCGAGCGCTGCATGGGGTCGGGGAACTGCGCGTTCCACGCGCCGAACACCTTCGACCTCGACGACGAGATGAAGGCCATCGTGACCGATCCATCGGGCGATCCCGAGGACAAGATCCGTCTCGCGGTCGACGGTTGCCCAACGCTGGCGCTGTCCTTCGACACCGCATGATCGAGCGAAGCGAGCTCGTGGCGCCGGACGAGCGATCGACTGAACTCGCTACCTCGACGCCGGGGGCCACCAGTCGGCGAGTTCGGTCGAAGCCAGCGAGCCGACCGGCGATGGGGACCGGGGGCGCAGCCCCCGAGCAGGCATGACGCTCGGTATCAGCGACGATCACGTCGCCCTTCACGAGACCGCTCGACGGTGGGTCACGAATCACTGCCCTCCGGCGGTGCCGCGTGCGTTGCTCGACGATGCACCCGAGACCTTGCCGCCGTTCTGGGACGACCTTGCCGCGCTCGGATGGCTCGGCCTGCACCTGCCCGAAGAGGTCGGCGGCTCGGGGTACGGCCTGCTGGAGCTCGCCGTCGTGCTCGAAGAGCTGGGACGGGCGTGCGCGCCCGGGCCGTTCCTGCCAACGGTCCTCACATCGCTGGTCATCGATCGCCTCGGCCACGACGACATCCGCAAGAAGTTGATTCCTGGCCTCGCCGACGGATCGGTGCGGGGCGCGGTTGCGTTCAGCACACCGGTGCTCGGCGCGGGGCTCGCCGACTTGCTGATCGTGCCCGCCGAAGGCGGCTGGAACGTGGTCGACGCGAGCCAGGTGACGATCACGCCCCGTACCAATCTCGACGTGACGCGTCGGGTCGCCGACATCAGCGGCGACGCGCCCTCGCTCGGCTTCTTGCCGGACCCGCACGGCGGCATCGTGGCCGACCTCGCCATCATCCTCGTCGCCGCGGAGTCCACTGGCGGTGCAGCTTGGTGCGTCGAGACCGCCGCGCACTACGCACAGGTGCGCGAGCAGTTCGGTCGGCCGATCGGTCAGTTCCAAGGCGTGAAGCATCGGTGCGCTGACATGCTGCTCGCCCTCGAGCAATCGCGGGCGGTTGCGTGGGATGCGGCGAGGCCCGCAGAGACGGAGCCTGAGCATGTGCTCACCGCAGCCGTCGCGGGCGCGCTCGTTCCCGACGCGTTCTTCAAGTGCGCGAAGGACTGCGTCCAAGTGCTCGGTGGCATCGGATTCACCTGGGAGCACGACGCCCACCTGTACCTGAAGCGGGCGACGGCGTTGCGCGCGTTGCTCGGCGGTTCCCCGCGCGCGTCACGGCGACGGGTGACCGAGCTCGTGAAAGCTGGTGTACGTCGATCGCTCGCGGTCGACCTCCCGCCGGAAGCCGAGCCGATCGGCGCTGAGGTGCGGGCGTTCATCGACGAGCTCAAGACGCACGACAAAGAGGAATGGCGGCGGATCCTCGCCGACAACGGCTACGTCTCACCCCACTGGCCCAAGCCCTGGGGGCGCGACGCGTCGGCGCTCGAGCAGCTCGTGATCGATCACGAGTTCCGCGTCGCGCGTGTGCGTCGCCCGCATCTCGCCGTCGGCGCGTGGTCGTTGCCGACGCTCATCGCCTACGGCACTGCTGAGCAGCAAGACCGGTGGATGGGGCCGACGCTCCGGGGTGAGATGAACTGGTGCCAGATGTTCAGCGAGCCAGGTGCCGGTAGCGATCTCGCGTCGCTGTCGACGAAGGCCAGTCGGGACGAGGGCGGCTGGTTGCTCACCGGACAGAAGGTCTGGACGTCGATGGCTGTCCAGGCGGACTGGGGCATCTGTCTTGCCCGCACGG
>JBEEGD010000109.1:0-3011 GCA_041166685.1 Acidimicrobiaceae bacterium
CGACGCCGCCGGTGCACCTGAAGGCGTCGCGGCCGCTCCACCCGTGAGCTCGCCGGGCTGCGGCACCGCCGTCTTGTCGACGAACAGCACCCTGGCGGCTTGGTAGAGGACGCGAGCCGGGTTGCAGATCGTCACGCCGCCATTGTTCGGCACACCGGGCTGACCCGCATTGTCGGGGTTCGAGACGATGGACTTGTCGGCACCGTCGTGCACCGGCTTCCCGGCGTCAGCTGACTTGCAGTAGTAGGCCTCGGGGGTCACGAGAATGTTGACGAAGTCGCCCGGCACGATCACGCCGGCGACACCCTTGGTCTGGTCGACGGAGATCGTGATGCCGACACAAGGCGTCGGCTTGCCCGTCGCCGCGCTGGTGGGAGCGCAGTCGTTGGGGACGCGGCCGGCGAAGGTGATCTGGTTCTCGATCGGGTCGGCGAACATGCCATCGACCAGGATCTGACCCGTGGCGTAGTTGGCGACCGCCACCTTGTCCTGAATGATGCTCGGGTCGACGATCGCGGTGACGGGCTTGAACTCAGCCGGGATGTTCGCGCTCACGATCATTCCCTGCTGCTGCGCCTCACGACCGCTGAGCCCCTTCGGGATGTCTTTCGCGATCTTCAGCACCTGAACCTGGCGAGCGTTGCCGCGCGCACGGTTATCCGCGCTGTTGACGTAGTTGTAGACCAGAAGCGCAGACATGGCACCGACGACCACCGCTGCGATCAGGATCAACGTTCTGCGAGAACTCACACCCACCTCATTCCTAGGACCAACATGAATCCGCGGCACACATGGGCGAACGCGGCATTACCGCGCACTCCCTCGCGTACTGCGGCACTTACTCCCCCCGAATCCTGCGTCATCGTAGGTGCCGAGGGGCGCCGACATGTGGAACCACTCGCGTGGCTCCGCAGGCAACAGATCGGCTTGTCGCACCAGGAAACTGAGATGGCTTCCGGAAAATTCCCTCTTGGGATCAGACGCGGCTACTCCGCGTCGACGTCCGATCCCGCGGGTGTGGACGGAGGGTGGTCGACGAGGGGCGATTGCGACATTTCGGGCGCTTCCGTGGACTCACTGCCCGCGGCGTCGCTTCCTTCGGACTTCTCGTACTCCTCCCACGCCGATTCGATGGCCGACGCGTCGTACGTGGGGCCGATGTAGTTGCCCTCGTCGTCGTACGCGTGCTCACCGAAGTGCTCGCGGTACTCCTCTGCCACTTCGCCACCTTCAGCCGCTTGCTTGATCGACAGGCTGATGCGGCGGCGGGCGAGATCGAGATCGATGATCTTCACCCACAGCTCTTCGCCCGGAGTGACGACCTGCTCCGGAAGATCGACGTGGTGCGCGGACATCTCGGAGATGTGCACGAGGCCCTCGATGCCGTCGCCCACCTGGACGAACGCACCGAACGGGACCAGCTTGGTGACTCGGCCGTAGACGAGCTCACCGACACGGTGAGTGGTCGCGAACTCTTGCCACGGGTCTTGTTGTGTGGCCTTGAGCGACAGGCTGATGCGCTCACGATCGAGATCGACGTCGAGGACCTGGACGGTGACTTCGTCGCCGACCTGCACGACGGAGCCCGGGTGGTCGACGTGCTTCCACGACAATTCGGACACATGGATGAGTCCGTCCATGCCGCCGAGATCGACGAAGGCACCGAAGTTCACGACGCTCGACACCACGCCGGAGCGCACCTCGCCCGGCTTCAGGTTGGCGAGGAAGTCCTCGCGCTGTTCCTTCTGGGTCTCCTCGAGCCAGGCGCGGCGGGACAGCACGACGTTGTTGCGGTTCTTGTCGAGCTCGATGATCTTCGCTTCGAGACTGCGTCCCACGTAGGGCGCCAGATCGCGAACACGACGCAGTTCGACCAGCGATGCGGGAAGGAACCCGCGTAGACCGATGTCGAGGATCAGCCCGCCCTTGACGACCTCGATGACCGGACCGCGGACGATGCCTTCCTCTTCTTTGATCTTCTCGATCGTGCCCCACGCCCGCTCGTACTGCGCCCGCTTCTTCGAGAGAACGAGCCGCCCTTCCTTGTCTTCCTTCTGAAGGACGAGTGCTTCGATCTTGTCGCCGAGGCTCACGATCTCCGACGGATCGACGTCGTTGCGGATCGACAGCTCTCGCGCGGGGATGACGCCCTCGGACTTGTAGCCGATGTCGAGCAGCACCTCGTCGCGATCGACCTTGACGACGGTGCCTTCGACGATCTGGCCGTCTTCGACCTCGACCATTGAGGCCGCGTACGCCTCTTCGAGCGACATCGACCCCAAGTCGTCCTCGACCACCTGTCGCGGCGTGTACGCAACCTCCGCGCTCTCTGCGGCTTGCGGCGTCTCGGTGGTGATGCTCACTTCGTCGGGAACATCGGATACGGAATCGGAGGTCTGGTCGGACAAGGAAGAAGCCTTACTGGTGACAGGTCGAGTGCCCGCTCGATTTGGGCGGCCCAAAAAGGTACCACCAGCGGCGACTTACGCCTTCCTGCCGACCACCAACAGCTCTGGAGTCTCGATCGTCGGCCGCTCGCGCTGATACCGACCGGGCCCGACCGACCACACGGCGTCGACGTGCAATCCGGCGTGATCACACAGCAAACGCAGCTCGCGGGACGTGTAGCACGTGGTCCACAGATCGGCGTCGGCCTCGGTGCCCACCTCGTCCTTGATCACGGTGCGCTCGTGGTGCACGCCGGTCTCGGCGTCGAACGTTCCGGCGTCTTGCGGGTATCGGACCTGGAAGTACGAGGAGAATGCGCTCACCGCGAATCGACCCCCGGGCCGCATCGCCCTCGCCATGCCCGCGAGCACTTCGACGTCGTCGCCCGGGCCTACGAGCCCGAATGCACCTTGACACAGTGAGAAGGCGGCATCGAACTCGCTGTCGAAGACCAGGCGGCGAGCGTCCAGGCGCTGAAACGACGCACGAGCGCCTGGTGGTGTGCCCTCGATTGCGAGGTCGACAAACCGTTGCGCGATGTCGATGCCGACGACCTCGAAACC
>JBEEGD010000110.1:0-3630 GCA_041166685.1 Acidimicrobiaceae bacterium
TCTGGGTCGGCGAGGACAAGATGACGTTCGGCAGCGACTACGGCATCTGGGAGCCGAAGTGGCAGATCGAGGGATTCGTCGACTGGGACTACCCGAGCGACGAGTTCTCCGACTACCCGCGGGTCAATACCGCGACGAAGAAGAAGATCCTCGGCCTGAATGCGGCCAAGCTGTACGGCATCGAGGTACCGAAGGAGGCTCAGCTTCCAGCCGACGCCGGTACCCCCGCGGCTCAGGACGACGCAATGCTGGTCGAAGACGGGGCCAGAGTATGAGCGCCCCACGCAATCGCTTCGCAAAAGGCACTTCGCGATTGCGCGGGGACCACGCATGACGACATTCGCCGTGGATGTCAGCGACGTACTCGCCGCGCTGGACGCGGTGCGCGACCCGGAGCTCGATGAACCAGTTACCGCACTGGGCTTCGTGGCGTCGTGCACCGTCTCCGCCGACGGGGTCGCGGACGTGCATTTGCGATTGCCGACGTACTTCTGTGCGCCCAATTTCGCGTTTCTGATGGTGGCGGACGCCTACGACGCGGTGAGCAGCGTCGAAGGCGTGCGGCGGACGGAAGTGGTCCTCGAGGACCACTTCGCGTCCGAGGCCATCAACGGTGGCATCGCGGCCCGGTCCGGCTTCGTCGAGTCCTTCGAGGGCTTGGCGGCGGCCGAGCTGGACGAGCTTCGAAGGGATTTTCTGCGCAAGGCGGTGCTGGCCGGGACAGACAGGGTCTGCCGGCCGCTACTGGCCGCGGGACGAACAACTGACGACCTCGCCGAGCTGACGCTCGGCGAGGTCGCGCCGTCTACGGACCTGGACCGATTGCGGGCCCGGCGGGCTGAACTCGGGCTGCGGTGCGAGGACGACTCGCCGCTGCTCGTCGACGCAGTCACGGGCGACGCGATCGGTGTGCAGGCGCTGCCGTTGCACTTGCGGCGGGCTCGGCTCACCAACGTGAACATGGAGGCCAACGGGAGCATGTGCCGCGGCATGCTGCGCGAACGGTATGCAACCCGCGGCCTCGGCGAAGTGGAGGAGGACCAATGAAGGCCGTCCGATTGCATGGGTACCACCAGCAGCCCGTCATCGACGAGGTCCCGGAGCCGACCGTCTCAGGACCACATGACGTAGTGGTCAAAGTCGGCGGCGCGGGAGTGTGCCGCACCGACCTGCACATCATCGAAGGCCAATGGGCTGAGGCGATGGGTGTCGGCCTGCCTTACATCCTCGGTCACGAGAACGCCGGCTGGGTGCACGAGGTGGGCTCGGCCGTCACGAACGTGGCGGTCGGCGACACCGTGATCCTGCACCCGACGCCGACGTGCGGGCTGTGCCGAGCCTGCCGGGCCGGCAACGACATGCACTGCATCGCGAGCGAGTTTCCAGGACTCAGTCGCGACGGCGGGATGGCGGAGTACCTGCTGACGTCCGCGCGGGCCTGCGTCAAGCTGGACCCGTCGACGCAGCCGAAGGACGTTGCGGCGCTGGCCGACGCCGGCATCACCGCGTATCACGCGGTGCGCAAAGCCCTTCCGCTGCTGTATCCGGGCACGACGGCCGTGGTGATCGGCGCCGGAGGTCTGGGCCACATCGGCATCCAATGCCTGAGCGCGCTGACGGCCGCGAACATCATCGTGGTTGACCGCAACCCGGACGCGCTCAAACTCGCCGAGCAACTCGGCGCGCGGCACACGGTCGTGGCCGACGGCGGGCAGGTCGACGCCGTCAAGGACCTCACGGGAGGTGACGGTGCCGAGGTAGTGCTCGACTTCGTCGCCGAACAGGGCGCGGAGAACGACGGGTTCGCGATGACCCGCCGGGCCGGCTCGTACTTCGTCATCGGGTACGGCGGGACGCTGACGATCCCGACCCTCGACGTGATCTCCACCGAACGCAACATCATCGGCAACATCGTCGGCACCTACAACGATCTGGCCGAGCTGATGGTCCTGGCTGAGGCCGGGAAAGTAACGCTGCACACCAGGACGTACCCGTTGGCTGACGCGCAGGAGGCGCTGCACGATCTTGACGCCGGCGTGGTCCGAGGTCGGGCAATTCTCGTTCCGTAGTTCCCAAGACCCCTAACCAGGAGGACATGATGGCCAAGGAACTGCGATTCGGTGAGGACGCCAGAAGGTTACTGCTATCGGGAGTCGATCAGCTGGCTGAAGCAGTGAAGTCGACGCTGGGACCCAAGGGCCGCAACGTCATCCTCGAGAAGATCACCGGATCGCCGGTGGTGACGAACGATGGCGTCACGATCGCCCGCGAGATCCATCTGAGTGACCAGTTCGAGAACATGGGCGCGCAGTTGGTCAAGGAAGCCGCGATCAAGACCAACGACATCGTCGGCGACGGCACGACTACCGCCACCGTGCTGGCTCAGGCGATCATTCGCGAGGGCATGAAGGCCATTGGCGACGGCGGCAATCCAGTGCTGGTCAAGCGCGGCATCGACCTCGCGGTCGCCAAGCTCGTGGAGCACCTGCACAACGTCGCCCACCCGGTCGTCACAGAGGCCGACTACGCGCGCGTCGCGGCGATCTCAGCCAACGATGACGACACGGTTGGCGCGGTGTTGGCCAAGGCCCTGTACACCGTGGGCGACGGTGGGATCGTCACGGTCGAGGAGTCCTCCGACAACGGGATGTCCGTCGAGTTCGTCGAGGGCTTCCAGTACGACAACGGCTACGTTTCACCTTACCTGGTAACGCATCCGGCCAGCCTGGAGGCAGTGCTCGACGATCCGTACATCCTGTTGTGCAGCGAGAAGATCACCAAGGTCCAGGAACTGATGCCCCTGCTGGACAAAGTCATGCGGGCGCCCCGGCCACTGGTCGTGATCGCGGAAACCATCGAGGGCTCCGCGTTGAGCATGCTGGTGCACAACCACGTCAACGGCGTGTTCACGTGCACCGCGACCAAGGCGCCCGGCTTCGGTGACCGCCGGTTGCGCAAGCTCGAAGACATCGCCACCATCACCGGTGGCAAGGTGTTCAGTAAGCACTCCGGCTTCAGCCTCGAGACGATGACTCTCGAACAGCTCGGCCGGGCCCGGCAGGTGCGGGTCACCGCGGACCGAACCGCGATCATCGACGGCGCCGGGACTGCCGACGAGATCGCGTTCCGCGTCGGTCAGTTGCGCGCCGAGCTCGAGCGCGCGACGTTCGGGATCGACGAGGACGTGCTCACCGAGAGGATCGGCGCGCTGTCCGGCAAGGTTGCGGTGATCAAGGTGGGCGCACCGACCAACGCCGAGCTCACCGAACTCCAGCACCGCGTCGAGGATGCCCTGTCGGCGACCAGAGCGGCCATGGCCGAGGGCATCGTTGCCGGTGGCGGAGTAGCGCTGCTGCACGCGGCTCCCGCGCTGGACGAGTTGGATGTCCAGAAGGACTACGCAGTCGGGGTGGAGATCGTGCGCCGGGCGCTGATAGAGCCGACGTCGCTGATCGCGAGCAACGCGGGTTACTCCGGCAACGAGGTCGTGGCCAAGGTGTCCGAGCAGGGCGTCGATTTCGGCTTCGACGCGCTCGAGGGCCGCTTCGGCAACATGATCGAGATGGGAATCATCGACCCGCTGCGGGTGTGTCGCTCGGCGTTGCAGAACGGGGCGTCGGTGGCCGGGCT
>JBEEGD010000111.1:0-2916 GCA_041166685.1 Acidimicrobiaceae bacterium
ACTGGAGGGCAGGTACCGCGCGGCGGCTCGAACCGGGCGACCGGTGGCCGATCACGCTCGATCCGCTCGACTGGGATCTGCGCGTACTGGCACCGATCCTGCCGAGCGAGCTGGCAGTCGTCGGCGATCCGACGCGCTACGCGACGGCGGGCGACACGCGACTCGCGGCCATAGAAGCAACCGGCGACGGCGTGCGCATCACCGTTCTCGGCGCGAACGAACTCGTCACGGTCGCCGGCTGGGCCGCGTCATCGCCTCGCGCCGCGAGGAGCTGGACGCCGTCTTCTGGGTGGTGCGACCTCGACATCACGTTCGCCGCCGAGGTGTGGCGGCTACAGGTGCCGGTGACCGCAACCGGGTGGGTGGTGGTGGAGGTCAACGCGGCCGGCGCGTGAAGAGCCCTAGAGTCCCCGCTTCGTGCGAGCCGTCTTGTGTAAGGCCTTCGGTCCACCTGAATCCTTGGTCCTCGAAGAGGTCGACGACCCGGTCGCGGGCAACGGCCAAGTCGTCATCGACGTCCACGCCTGCGCGGTCAACTTTCCCGACGTCCTCGTGATCCAGGACATGTACCAGTTCAAGCCCCCGCTCCCGTTCTCCCCCGGTGCCGAGGTCGCGGGCCTGGTCAGCGCCGTCGGCCCCGGCGTCGACAACTTCGCGGTCGGCGACCGAGTTCTCGGCTCTCCCGGCTGGGGTGGCTTGGCCGAGAAAGTGGCGGTCAATGCCGAACAGGTTGTGCCAGTACCCGATGGCATCGATCTTCTCCACGCGTCGTCGTTCATGTACGCGTACGGCACCTCGCAGTACGCGTTGAAGGACCGCGGTCACTTGAAGCCAGGTGAGACGCTGGTCGTGCTCGGCGCCGCAGGGGGCGTCGGCCTCGCAGCCGTCGAGCTGGGCGCAGCCATGGGCGCCAATGTCATCGCCGCGGCATCAACGGACGACAAGCTCGAGCTCTGCCGCGAATACGGCGCAGCCATGACGATCAACTACGCAACCGAGGATCTCAAGACGCGGATACGGGAGCTCACCGGTGGCGTCGGGGCCGACGTGGTGTATGACGCGGTGGGCGGTCCGTACAGCGAGCCGGCGCTGCGATCGATGGCGTGGGAGGGTCGCTTTCTCGTGATCGGGTTCGCGTCCGGGGAGATACCGAAGATTCCGCTCAACCTCGCGCTCCTGAAGAGCTGCGACATCGTCGGCGTCTTCTGGGGCGCGTTCGTCGGGCGCGAACGGGCTCGCCACCGCGAGAACGTGGCCGAGCTGATGCGGTGGTGGACGGAGGGCAAGCTGCGTCCTCACGTCTCGTCGACCTATCCCCTCGAGCGGGCGGGCGAGGCCATCCGCGAGCTGGCCGATCGCAAGGCGAAGGGCAAAGTCGTCGTCACAGTCGTCGAGGACTGACGTTCTCTCGTTACATTTCGAGGTAGTGACGATTCGGCACGGGGCTGAGCACGACCACGGTCACGCCCATGGGCCGAGTCGCGGTGGCCAGCGCGGCGCGCTGACCGTCGCCCTGATCGTCAACGCTGGCTTCCTCGTCGCCGAGGTCATCGGCGGTCTGGCCTTCCATTCGCTCGCCCTCATGGCCGACGCCGTGCACATGTTCACCGACGTCGCCGCACTCGCGATCGCATTGCTCGCTCTGGCGCTCACCACCCGTCCGTCGACAGCCCGTCACACCTTTGGCCTGGAGCGCGCCGAGGTTCTGGGCGCGCTCGTGAACGGACTCGCGCTCCTCGCCGCGTCCGGTTGGATCGTGTTTGAAGCGATCCGCCGGCTCGACGCACCGTCCGACGTCGACGGCGGCGGGGTACTGGTCATCGCGCTCATCGGCATCGCGATCAACGGGTTCAGTGCATTCGTGCTCATCCGCTCGCAGGGGCGCAGCCTCAACATGCGAGCCGCGGTGATGCACATGGTCACCGACGCCATCGGCCTGGCGGGAACTGTCGGTGCGGCCAGCGCCATCGTCCTCTGGGACGCCACATGGGCGGACCCGGCCGTCTCGCTGGCAATCGCCTTGCTCGTCGTCTACTCGGGCTTTCGGTTGTTGGCGGACACGGTGCACGTGCTGCTCGAGGGCACCCCCGAAGGCATGGAACGCGCGGAAGTCGAAGCGACGCTGCTTGCGCAACCGGGGGTCGACGCGGTGCACCATCTCCACCTGTGGAGCTTGGCGTCTGACGTTCCCGCGCTCTCCGCGCACGTCGTGATGGGCGGCGAGGTGTCGTTGCACGAAGCGCAAGAGCGAGGCGACGACCTCAAGCACCTGCTGGCGGTGCGGCACGGGATCATCCACGCGACCCTCGAACTCGAGTGCCACGCATGCGACGACGACGTCCATTAGCCGTCGCGGCGGCCCTTCACCGTTGCGGACATGCGGGCCGACAGCAGACGGCCCACGCCCAACAGTTCCGCGACGCGGTCTTGGTCGAGGTCGTCGACGTCGTCGGCGATCACCGTGGGCGCCAGCCCGGCCGACGGTTCATCGACGAGCAGTAACGCCGGGTCCGACACCAGGGCACGCTCCTGACCTGCTTGTTCAGGGTTGCATTGGCCTCGACATGGGAAGTGTGGCCGCAGCCAAGTCCAGGAGGCCCAGATGTCCGACGAACCCGTGCTCATGCCAAGTGATGTGTCTGAACGCGTCGGCTTTTTCGATCGCTTCGCCGGCTATGCCGCCCATGTGGCCAGTCGCGCGGTGTTCTTTGCATTCTGCGTGTTGCTCATCGTGCTGTGGGCGCCGTCGATCCTGATCATCAAAGACGTCGACACGTGGCAACTCATCATCAACACGGCGACGACGATCATCACGTTTCTCATGGTCGCCCTCCTGCAGAACAGCCAGACACGCAGCGATCAAGCGGTCCAACACAAGCTCAACGCCATAGCCGACGGCCTCTCGGATTTGATGGC
>JBEEGD010000112.1:0-7157 GCA_041166685.1 Acidimicrobiaceae bacterium
ATCGCCCGTGCCGTCGACGATCCCAGTACGGACTCGTTCCGCGCTGCGCAGGAGATCGTCCGCGAGGCCCGGCAAGGAGGGTTTCAGCTCGCGTCGCCTCGGGCCGCAGCGCTCATGGGCCGCACCCTGCTCGCGGCGGTAGAGCGCGTCATGGATGAACCTGACGATTCCCGGGTCGACGCCGCGCTCGGTCTGCTGCGGCTGACGCGCGACCTCGGACTGGGGGTCGATCTCGACCGCGCCCAAGAGCTGGTCTTCGACGGCCTCCGCCGCGGCCACGGCGGCGACGCCGTTCGTCGCCTGGGTGATGCACTATTTCTGGCGGTACCCGGATAGCGTTTCGCCGCCCATGGCCGCCCCCATTCAGACGTGTTACCGCCACTCTGACCGGCGGGCGGGCGTGACGTGTCAGCGCTGCGACCGTCCGATCTGTCCGCAGTGCATGACGCAGGCCTCGGTCGGCTTCCATTGCCCTGAGTGCGCGAGCCGGGGCAAACAGCGGGTGTACACGGCCCGCAACCTGACGGGCGCGGGGTCGCCGCTGATCACCCAAGTGCTCATCGCCATCAACGTGGCCGTCTTCGTGATCGGTCTCGGCCAGTCCTCGACGACCGCGCTGTCTGGCAGCAGCTCGTTCATCGACGACTTCGGCGTGTTGGGGAGCGCATTCATCCGGCACGTCGACGGCACCATCTCGCCGATCGGGGTCGCCCACGGAGAATGGTGGCGGCTCGTCACCGGTGGCTTCCTGCACGCCGGGCTGCTCCACATCGGCTTCAACATGTTCGCCCTGTGGGTGCTCGGTTCCCAGCTCGAGGCCGCGCTCGGGCGGCTGCGGTTCGCGTTGGTGTACTTCGTCTCGCTGATCGCCGGGTCGCTCGGCGTCATGATCCTCACCCCGCACACGCCGACCGTCGGCGCGTCCGGCGCGATCTTCGGCTTGTTCGGATTGGCGCTCGCGGCGCAACGATCGCAGGGCATCAACATCTGGCAGAGCGGATTGGGCGGCATTCTCCTGATCAACCTCGCATTCACCTTCGGCGTGCGCGGGATCTCGATCGGCGGCCACCTCGGCGGTCTGATCGGCGGTTACCTGTGCGGCTTGCTGCTCTACGAACTGTCACCGCGAGCCCGCAACGCCAACGTCTCGATCGCCGCGTGTGTCGGGCTGGGCGCGGCCTGTTTCGTCGCGGCCATCGTGGCCGCCAGTGGCTCTGCTTAACGGTCACCGAACTTGGGGTGGCTAGCGGGGCTATAGCACCGCCCATCACCCCAAGTTCGAGGTCGAGCGCTCCACGATCTCCCTCAGGTGCCGGAGGTTCTTGGCCCACACCCGGCGCAGGACAATGGCGAGGGGCACCGCGGCCACCGGTCCGCCGAGCATCCACGGCACCACCAGCCGTTCGGCCCACGTGAACTTGGTGCGGCCGCCCCTCTGACGGCGCAGCGTGAACCGCCCCCGGCCCGTGACGAGACCCTCGTGACGCACGCCCATCACCTTGTTCGGCTTCCATTCCGTGATGACCATTCGGTCGGTCAGGCGGAATGGCCCGATCTTGGTGGCGCAGTCGAATGTGGTGCCCACGCCTTGCCGCCGCGGCGACGTGAAGGTGATCGCCACGGCGTCGTCCATCCAGTTGACGTGCGTGCTGATGTCCGAGATCGCGGCCCACACGGCCTTTGGTGGTGCGGAAATCGTGGTCGTCACCCGGATCCCAGGCATCTCTCTACGCTCGCTCGCTTCGCTCGCTCGGGTGCGGCTCGTCGCTGGCGCTTCCCTCGCCGCCTGCCTTCATGACCGACGAGGGGTCTCGATTTGTCCTCACTGTCACACCCCCTCGGCAGTATCTGGTGCATGCGAGATACCGACGACATCCACGAGTGCCAGGGCGTCTCGATCGAGCACGCCGACGGGTCCACCGAGTGCATGGACCACACGTGCGACCTACAGCATGAGCTCCACAGCTTTCACGTTGCGTGTACCGAGCTGTACCCGCCCTGCCCCTGCATCCCCGAGGAGCACGAACTTCCCGAATTGCTGGTCGCCGCCTAATCCGACGCGGTCAGCTGTTGCGAGGCGAGCTCGGGCGACACGATGTTGATGAGCACGCCGGTGCCCTGCTCGAAGCCGGCGATGCTAGTGACCCGCGGGATCACGTGAGCGTGCCAGTGGAAGTGCTCGTCGTGCTGGTGGTGGGGCGCGGTGTGGAACACCACGTTGTAGGCCACGTCGCCGACCGTGCGCCGTAGGCGAACAAGGACATCCCGCAACGCTCGGCCCATCGCCGCGACGTCTTGAGGTGTCGCTCGGGCCATGTGGGTCTCGTGGTGCTTGGCCACGGCCAGCATCTCGAACGGGCTTCCGCTCCAGAACGGACACACCACCACGACGCGATCGTCGTTGTGCACGATGCGATGGCCGGCAGCCTCCTCGGCGTCGGCCATGGTGCAGAGCAGGCACGATCCCTCGAAGCGCACGAACCCCGACCGCTCCTCGGCCAGCTCGCCCGGGACGAACGGGATGCCGAGCAACTGGCCGTGCGGGTGAACGATCGACGCGCCTGCTTCGCGGCCGTGGTTGACGATCGCCTGTGTGTAGCGGACGTTGGCGTGACGGGCGTGCTCTTCCATGCGGTCGCGCACCGCCGCCATCACCAGACCGGCCGCGCCGTCGTCGAGATCGGCGAAGCTGCCGTCGTGATCCGGGGAGATCACGAGGACCTCGTGGATACCGCTCGCGGACGCCTGGGTGAACACTGGTCCGAGGTTGCTCACCGTCAAGGGCTCGTCGCCGGAGAAGGCGGGATACAGGTTGGGCACGACCCGTACCTGCCACTTTCCTCCTGGCCCATAGGTCTCGAGCGCCGGTGGTGTCGATTCCTCGTTCCCAGGGCAGAAGGGGCAGGGCCGCGCCGGGTCGGCCTCGACGGGCAGACGACGGGGAGAAAAATCCGCGGGTCGGGTCGAACGCTCTGCGGCGATCGTGACCCACCGGCCTGTGAGGGGGTTGAGCCGCAGCTGACTCAACGGCGTGATCCTGGGAGCACGGGGGAGGAACCTACTTCGCCCCGTACACCGACACATGCGCATCGTCGCCGTCAGTGAACGGAGCGCCGCTCCAGTCGCTCCAGCGTTCGATCAACGCGAGGCCGGCGCCGGCGGCCATGCGGTCGAGTTCGTCGGGGGGCGCGTAGCGGATCATCCAGGGGCGCAGCCGGATGCCCGATTCCCGGAGCTCGATGTGCTGACCCCTGACCGTCTGCGTGGTGGGATCGTGTTGCGTGGCGGTGAGGATCACCCGATCCAGCTCGACCGTTCGGGCGACGACGGCGTTGGTCGGAGCATCGACGGCCGGAACAAACGCCTCGAGGACGAAGACCCCATCCTGTTCGAGCACGTCACGGACGCGCCGTAGGCACCTCCTTTGGGCCGCGTCCGTCGTCAGGTTGAAGAACGTGTTGATGGCCACGAACACGAGTCCGAATCGTGCGGTGTCACCCCCGGGGAGCGGGGACAAGTCGAGGTCCTCCATGTCGCCGATCGCCACCGGCAGCTCGCCGCCCGGCTTGTTCCGGAGTCGATCGACCATGGCCGACGATGCGTCGACGCCCCATACGTCGAGACCTCTGGCCGCGAGCGGGAGCGCGAGGCGACCGCTGCCAATGCCGAGTTCGAGCACACGTTTGCTGCCGGTCCGGTCGGCCAGCGAGAGCAACGCATCCACCGTCGCCTTGGTGTCGAGCCGGTCGCCATACCACTCGTCGTACGTGTCGGCGATGCCATCGCCGTAACTCGCCGGTCCGTACCCCTCCATCCCCAGAGCCTGTCAGGCACCACGTACCCTCGTCGCCGTGACGGAGCCATGGCTTGCACCAGATGCTCGCCTCGACGACCGTCGCCTGCCACCGTCGCCGACCGTTGACAGTGACAGCGAAGTGTTGCCCGAAGTACCGCCGTCGCCTGTCGCTCTGCGGCCGATGACGGTGGCCGACGTGCTCGACGGCGGGATCGCGGTGATCAAAGCCGCGCCGCGATCAATCTTCGTCATCGCGGGTGCGATGGTGGTTCCCTTAGAGCTCGTGTCGGCGTGGGTGCAGCGCGACTCACTCGCCGATAGCGGCTTGGCCGGCGCGCTGTCGGCGGCAACGTCGTCGTCGGGCTCGTCTGACCTGGACTTCACCGCCGCGACGGTCGTCCTGATCGCCCTCTCCGGTTTGGTGTTGTCCCTCGTCACTGGGGCCGTGGCCCATCTCGTCACGTCGTGGTTGGCGGGAAGGGTGTCCAGCCCCGGAGAGGCGCTGGCGGCATCGCTGCGGTTTGCTCCCGCCCTGATCGGAGCATGGTTCATCGTGCATGTAGCTGAGGTCATCGCCGCGGTCGCACTCGTGCTGCCGGGGTTTTTCGTGATGCCGCTGTTCCTCGCGACCGCGCCCGCGATCGTCGTCGAGCGCCTCGGACCCGTTGCGGGCGTTCGCCGGTCGTGGACGTTGACGCGCGTTCGCTACGGCGCCGTCCTGGGCTCGGCGATCCTGATCGCCGCGGTGTCGAGCCTGCTCACCATCGCGCTGTCGGGTCTCGGCCTCGCCTTCAGCTTTCTCTCGTTCGGATGGGTGATCGATGTGGTGTGCCGGGGGGCGAGCGCGCTCGTCACCGTCCCGTTCGTCGCCGCAGCGACGACCCTCGTCTATCTCGACCTGCGCGTACGCGCAGAGGGCCTGGACCTCGAACTCGACATCGCCGAGCATTTCGCGCCCCGTGTCGCGTAGCCAAGCCAGCCCGCCACCGGGCGAGATCCGTCAGCGGGCACACGAAATCCTCACGCGGCCGGGGTTCGGCCGCCACGAGAGCGTCATGGAGCGGATCGTCGGCTGGATCGGGGATCAGCTCAGCCGGTTCACCTTCGGCATCGGCGGCGGGCCCGGCTTTCTCGGCAACCTCGTCTCGCTCGTCATCCTGGCGGGCGTGGTCGTGCTGCTGACCCTCTTGGTGCGCGCCGTTCTCCGACGCACTCGTGTTCCAAAGCACGACGACGGTCGGGAACTCACGATCGAGCTCGAGGCCGGTCGCGACTCAACAGACTGGCGCAGCGACGCCGAGCGCTACGAAGCGGCCGGACAATGGCGCGAGGCGATGCGGGCTCGATACCGCGAACTCGTCCGTGCATTGATCGAGGGTGGAGTGCTGGAGGACCTTCCGGGCCGCACTACGGGCGAGTACCGGCACGCGTTCGTGCAGGCCCGGTCGGCGCGCGCCGACTCGTTTGTCGAGCTCACTGAGCTGTTCGAGGCGGTCTGGTACGGCGGTGTCGACACCGACGCTGCGGACAACCGGCGGTTCCGCGAGCTCGCTCTCGGGTGCCGAGATCGCGAGCCAGCTGCCGTATGACTGCACCCACGAGCGCGAGATCGTCACGCGGTCCCATCCTCATCGGGGCGGGGCTGGTGATCGCGCTCATCGTGATCGCGCTCATCGCCGGCGACAGTGGCTCGCCGACCAGTGGGCCACCGCTGTCGCCGACGTCCACCTCAGGTGATGGAACGCGGGGGCTGGTCGTCCTGGTGCGGGAGCTCGGTGGTGACGTCCGGGTCGGTCAGCGATTGCCGGACAGCACGGACCGAGTGGCGCTGTTGTTGCGGGACGGGCTCGACGACGACACTCGGTCGCAGCTGAGCAGGTGGGTGTCGGGCGGCGGCACGTTGATCCTCACCGACCCCGACTCGCCGTTGTCGGCCGAGCGTTTTGGTTTCTCGGCTGCCGGCCCGGCGTCGCGAGGCCGTTGCACCATCCCCGCGCTCGGCGACGTCGCACAGCTCACGATCCCGTTCGGCACCAACCTCCGCGTTCGAGGAGATGCCACTTCGTGTTTTGGCGACACCCGCAGAGCGTTCATCGTGAGCACGCCAAGGGGTCAGGGAACGATCGTGTCCATCGGCAGCCCGGAGCCGTTCACCAACTCGCTGCTCGACGAAGCTGACAACAGCGTGCTCGCGGCGCGTCTCCTGTTGCCGGCCGAGGGCCGATCGCTGGCGCTGCTCGAACCGAACCCTCCCGGCTCGGGTCGCACCACGCTCGGCGATCTCATCTCCGATCGGGTGTTCCAAGCCATCCTGCAGATCGGGGTGGCGTTCATCGTCTACGCCCTCTGGCGATCGCGACGCGTCGGCCGGCCAGTGGTCGAGCCGCAACCGGTAGCCGTCGCGGGATCGCAGTTCGTACGCGCCGTCGGCGGACTCCAACAACGCAGCCGCTCGACCGATCGCGCCGCAGCCACCCTGCGCGTCGACACCCGCCGGCTCCTCAGCGAACGGTACGGGGTTTCTGCGGGCACCGATACGGCGACGCTGGCCCAACTCACTGCGGCGCGCACGGGCCTCGATCGCAACCAGGTCGCCACCGCGCTCAGCGACGCGCCGATTCTCGACGAGACGTCACTCGTGATCCTCGGCCAACAACTCGACACCATTCGCCAGGAGGTCCTCGATGGACACAGCCGCTGAACTGGATGACCCTCGCGGTCCGATCCTCGCCCTGCGCGACGAAGTCGCCAAGGTCGTGGTCGGGCAGGAAGGGACGTTGTCCGGCCTTGTCGCCGCGCTGCTCGTGCGAGGTCACGTGCTGTTGGAGGGCGTCCCCGGCGTCGCCAAGACACTCGTCGTGAAAGCGGTGGCGGCCGCGCTCGATCTCGAGTTCCGACGGGTGCAGTTCACTCCCGATCTCATGCCATCGGATGTCATCGGGCAAACGATCTTCGACGCTCGGGGGGCGTCGTTCTCGTTCCGCGAAGGACCGGTGTTCACCAACTTGCTGTTGGCCGACGAGATCAACCGCACGCCACCGAAGACCCAGGCCGCGCTGCTGGAAGCGATGGAGGAACGTCAGGTCACGGTCGAGGGGGAGGCGCGGCCACTTCCCGATCCGTTCGTGGTCGTCGCGACCCAGAATCCCGTCGAATACGAAGGCACGTACCCGCTGCCCGAGGCCCAGCTCGACCGGTTCCTGTTCAAGCTCCAAGTGGGGTACCCCACATTCGAACAGGAACAGGAAGTACTGGCTCGTCACGACCGCGGTCTCGACCCGCACGATCTCGCGGCCACGGGAATCCACGCGGTGGCGAGCGCCGTGGACCTCGCGGCGGCCCGCGCCGAAGTCGACGAGCT
>JBEEGD010000113.1:0-3703 GCA_041166685.1 Acidimicrobiaceae bacterium
CGACGACCTACAGGAACGCATCGACGGCGTCCGCCGCTTCGCCGACGACATCATCAGCAAGTTCGACTGACCGGTCCTCTCCCGAAATCCCACTCAGACATGCACAGATCTGTGTATGTCTGAGTGGGATTTGGCGCTTTTGGGGGTCAGCGGCCGCGGAACTTGGCTTTGCCGGCGCCGTGTTCGAGGAACGAGGTGATGCCGGCTTGGGCGTCGTCGGTGCCGAAGACCTCGACGAACAATTGCTGTTCGAGGTCGAGTCCGCCCCCGAGGGTGATGTCGAGGCCTCGGTCGATCGCCCGCTTCGCCAGTCCCTGGGCGAGCACGGCGCCGTTCGCGAGCTCAGCGGCTCGCTCGATCGCTCGGTCATGCAATGCATCGGGCTCGACGACCTCGTCGACCAATCCGATGCGCAGGGCCTCTTCCGCATCAACCATTCGGCCGCTGAGGATCATGTCCTTGGCGTGCGCCGGGCCGATCAGCCGCGGCAGTCGCTGTGTCCCGCCGCCGCCGGGAATGATGCCGAGCAGGATCTCCGGCTGGCCGAACCGTGCCCGGGTCGACGCGACGCGAAAGTCGCACGCCAATGCGAGCTCGCATCCCCCACCCAACGCCACACCGCTCACGGCGGCGATCGTGGCCCGGGGAATGTCCGCGATCGCGCCGAGCGCTCGCAGGAACAGATCGCCGATGCGTTCGGCCTCGTCGCGGCCGCCGAACTCCGAGATGTCGGCTCCCGCGGCGAAGAGGCGATCGCCGCCCGTGACCACCACCGCGCCCGGCGGCTCATCGGTCAGCACGTTCGCAGCGTCTTCGAGCTGCCGCAGCAGCTCCATCGACATCGCGTTCACTTTCGGATTGTCGAGCCGGACGACCGCCACATCGTCGTGACGACGCTCGACCTGGACGAGCACAGGTGGCATACGAGGTCCGACGCTAGTGAAGCCCGGCCAGCAACTCGTCCGCCGCCGTCCACGGGTCCATCTCGCGGGCGGCGACCGCTGCTTGGACCCGCTCGAAGTCCTGGCCGGATCGGAGTCCACGCACGCGCTCGATCACCCGCTCACTGAGGATGCCGACCAACTCGTCGCACAGGCGCGCCGACCGCTTGGCCTCCAGCCGGCCCTTGTCGGACAGCCACGCGCGATGGGCCGAAACCGCGTCGATCACGTCCTCGATTCCCGCCCCCGCGGACGCGACGGTGGAGACGATCAGCGGGCGCCACGCGTCGTCCGCCATGGCCGCGAGGTCGAGCATGTGCTCGAGATCGCGCCGGGCCTCCTCGACCCCGGGCCGGTCGGCCTTGTTGACGACGAACACGTCGGCGATCTCGAGCAGGCCCGCCTTCGCTGCCTGCACGGCGTCGCCCCAGCCTGGGTTCACGACGACCAACGTGGTGTCGGCCGCTCCCGCGACTTCCACCTCGACCTGGCCGACGCCGACCGTCTCGACGAGCACCCATTCGAAGCCGACCGCGTCGAGCACGCGGATCGCCTCCGGCGTCGCCAACGCGAGACCGCCCAAGTGACCACGCGTTGCCATCGAACGGATGAACACGCCCGAGTCGAGCGCGTGCTCCTGCATCCGCACCCGATCGCCGAGGATGGCCCCGCCAGTGAACGGTGAGGTCGGATCCACCGCGAGGACTGCAACCTCGTCGTCGCCGGCGCGCAACGATCTCACCAGTCCCGCGGTCAACGTCGACTTCCCCGACCCTGGCGCGCCCGTCAGCCCGACGGTGTACGCCGGGCCACTCGCCGGATAGGTCAGCTTGCCGACCTCCCTGGCCGGCTGGCCGCCGCGTTCCACCAGCGAGAGCAGTTGCGCGAGCGCGGCTCGGGAGCCACTGCGGGCATCGTCGAGCAGCGATGGAATCGGACGTTGGTCAGATCGGCCCAGAGGCAGCGAAGCTACAGCCCTACAGACAGCGCTACAGGGAGAGCGGCGTTCCCTCGAACAGGTCGTCGCCCTGGTTGATGACCTGCGTCACGCCTTCGACTCGATCTTTGAGAATGCGCTCGATGCCGGCCTTCAACGTGACGGTCGACGCTGGACAGCTCACGCACGCACCGACGAGCTCGACGGTGACGACGCCGGTCTCTTCGTCGACGTCTTGCAGGTGAATATCCCCACCATCGGCCTGAATGGCCGGGCGAATGGCCTCGATTGTCTGCTCGACCTTCTCGCGCATCACACCGATCCTCGCACCCTGGGGCGGGCGTCGAGAAACTGAACAGCCGGAGCGTCGCGGGTGTTCCCGGTCGATCTCCTTACGATGTGGAGATGGTGCTTGCTCACCAGGGCGGGTGGGACGAAATGCTCCTGGTCGCCCTCCCCCTCGGTGTCTTCGCCATCCTGCTCTTCATCGCCAACCGCAAGGCTCAATCCCAACTCGAGGACGAGCCGCGCGACGATGAGCCGCAGGGTGGCGCAGAAAGTTAACCGTCTGCGCGAGTGACGTCGGCGCCAACGGCGGCGAGCTTGGCGACGAAATCCTCGTAGCCGCGATCGATGTGCTCGGCGCCATGCACTTCGGTCTCGCCTTCGGCGCGCAACCCGGCCACCACCAGCGCGGCGCCGGCCCGGATGTCGGGGGCGCGAACCGGCGCACCCGAGAGCTGCGCTCGACCGCGCACCACGACGTGATGCGCGTCGGTGCGCACGTCGGCGCCCATGCGCACCAATTCGTCGACGTAGCGAAACCGTCCGCTGAAGATGTTCTCCGTCACGATGCCCACGCCGTCGGCCACAGCCAGGAGCGCGACGAAGAGCGGTTTGTAGTCGGTGGCGATTCCGGGATACGGGAGCGTGGCGACATCGATGGCCTTCAAGCGGTCGGGGGCCATCGCCCAGAGTCCGTCCGCGGTCGGCGACACGCGCATCCCCATCTCGGCCAGCTTCTCGATGAGCATGTCCATGTGGTCGGCTCGCGCCCCTTGCAGCGTGAGCTCGCCACCGGCGACCCCCACCGCCGCGAGGAACGTCGCGGCTTCGATCCGATCCGGGATGACCGTGT
Source organism: Acidimicrobiaceae bacterium (assembly GCA_041166685.1). Lineage (GTDB taxonomy): Bacteria > Actinomycetota > Acidimicrobiia > Acidimicrobiales > JACDCH01 > DASUCS01. The sequence goes on from JBEEGD010000113.1 coordinate 3,017, forward strand.
GCTCGACCGCGCTGAGCTCCTCGACGCCCTCGATGCGAATCGTCGACGACCCCGCGCCCAGCACCTGCGCGCCCATTCGGTTGAGGAACGACGCGAGATCGGCGATCTCGGGCTCGCGAGCCGCGTTGTCGATGACCGTCGTGCCCTTCGCGAGCACGGCCGCCATGAGCGCGTTCTCGGTGGCGCCCACGCTCGGGTACTCGAGCAGGATGTTCGCGCCGGTCAGGACGTCGGCCCGACCCTCGATGTAACCGTGCGCCACGGTGAACGTGGCGCCGAGCTGCTCGAGCCCTTTGAGATGCATGTCAATCGGGCGAGGACCGAAGTCATCACCGCCGGGCAGCGCGACGCGCGCGTGGCCGATGCGGGCCAACAACGGCCCGAGCACGACGATCGACGCCCGCATCCGCTCGACCAGCTCGTAGCGCGCCTCCGGCTCGATCTCCGCCGGGCGGTCGACGGTGAGCACGTGATCGCCGCTGCGCTCGACCGTCATTCCCATCGATCGCAGCAGATCGCTCATGCATTCGACGTCGAGGATCTTGGGGACGTTGCGCAGGACGTAGCGCCCTTCGGCCAGCGCGGTCGCGGCCATCAGCTTCAAAACCGAGTTCTTGGCGCCACCGATCGGCACCGTTCCCGCCAGCGGGCCCGAAGGACGTACGAGGATGCGATTCATCTGACCCT
>JBEEGD010000114.1:0-5093 GCA_041166685.1 Acidimicrobiaceae bacterium
GCGCCACCGAGCAGCGCCCGTCATGGGGCTACCAGCGGCTCCTTCGCGAGAAGCTCGCCGCGGCCACAGCCGCGCTGGACATCCAGACGGGCGGCGGCGAGGTGCTCGCCGGCGCCGGAGCCGAGAACTTCCCACCGACATTGGTCGCCACCGAGGGCTGGCCACCGAATCTCACAAAGGCAACGGCACTGCTGCATCCACTCGGAGCCGTCGTCGTCGCCGATCGCGAGGAGCCGCCGCTGCCCTTCGCCGACTGCGCCTTCGACTTGGTCACGAGTCGCCACCCGGCCACTGTCCACTGGTCGGAGATCGCCCGTGTGCTCGCAGCCGGTGGCACCTATTTCGCACAACATGTCGGCAGCGGCACCAACGTCGAGATCAGCGAATACTTCCTGGGTCCACTCGATCGACGAGACGGCAGGCACCATGAGGTCGAGGCCAACCGGGCCAGAGCGGCAGGATTGGAGATCCTTCAGTGCCGGAACGAACGTCTGCAGCTGGAGTTTCTCGACGTCGGCGCGATGGTCTTCTTCCTGCGCAAGGTCGTCTGGACAGTGCCGCACTTCACAGTCGATCGCTACCGCGCTCGGCTCAAGGATCTCCACGACCAGATCGAGCGGAACGGCGTGTTCCGCTCGACGATGTCTCGAACTCTTCTCGAGGTGCGCAAGCCACTGGTCACTTAGGGGTCGCTACCTCGATGTTGCGTTTGAAGACTGACCGCCGTGGTCCTAGAGAGCGGCTCGCCAGACCCACTCGCCGACCCGAGGGTGGCCTTTGAGATCCGCTCTACCCGTTGCCCAAAGCAGGATCTCCGTCGCCTGCCCGGCTGGTGAATCGGGAAGGAGCCGAGCGACGACCAGCTGACAGAGCGGCTCAGGAGGAAGCCAGGCCACGCCCAGGCCCTGAGTGATGTCGTAAGTGTGCACGAGCACTTCCGCGACGCCCATCGCGGCGAAGCCGGCGGCGTCCGACATCCCCCAGTGCCATGCAACGGGACCAGCCCCGGCATTGGCGATCGCAGTGCTCAAGAGTCGACCGCACGCTGAAACCACCCCCAACACCTGCCGAGGTGCAGCTTCTGGCGCGATGACGAGGTCGAACGGGAGGTACCCATCGGTGGCGCGCGCAGCGACCTGTCCAGCGTATGAGAGCAAGTCGTGTGCGACATGAGCAGCCGTCTTCCAACAACTCCACTCGAGCGACCCCGCGGGCACCTCCCAGTCAACCTCGCGTTGGGGTGTGAGCACGGCCGCCATCTCCGCTACTGCCTCTTCAACGTGCTGGCCGGTCCAACTCATCGCGACATGATCTCAGGTCATGGTCGGCACAACCTCCGGTCGGTGCGCCCCGATCGCCGGCTCGGAGACGGCGGAAGGGTTCGCTCAAGGTCGGCCGGCTGGCTCACACCGGTGAGGTACCGAGGCTCGTGAAGAGCCGTAACAAGTAGCCGTCCGGATCGGCGACAACGAACTGGCGGTTCCCGACTGTCATCGGCCCTGCGGCATTCCACTTGCCGGTCGGAGCCACTACATCGACGTCATACCAGCGCTCTTCGATCGGAACGACCGGCTGCATTCCTGCATCGAGAACCGCGCCATAGATGTGGTCCACACTCTGCACCGCAATCTGAAGATTCATGCCGCGACCGAACGGATACTCCAAAGGAGCGGTACGGAACCGTCGCCCGGGGCCCGCGGCCTCTTGAAGCATGAGTTCCGCGCGCTCGAGGGCCAGATACGCGAACCTCTCGCGTTGCCGTTCGAAGACGACGGTGAACCCGATCACGCCCTCATAGAAGCCCAACGAGACCTCAAGGTCGGCAACATCGAGCTCCGGGACGACGGGCGCGGACGGGAACTCCGTGTCTCCCACGTCGTGAAACTACGGAAACGGCAGTCGGCGTGCGAGAGCGTTGGCGATCGTCCCGTAACAACGACGCTCCCGATGCGGTCGAGCCCTGGGCGCATCTGCTGCGCGGGCGCGGGCGCTCCGGTGCGCTGGATGACTACGGATCAGTCCTGAGCCGGATCGGCGGCTTGATCCGACCGAGGAGGTTCGTCCCGGTAGTGGTCAGAGGTCGGCGGGCGTCGTACTCGGTGAGCCCTTCAAGCTTCCAGAGCATCGTCGCTCGGACGTCGCGCAGATCGCCATGCAGGTAGTCCTTCGCGGACCCCTCGATCATGGGCGACGAGTCTTCCAGACGGGTCTCGTGAGTCGATGTGCGCTGCCAATCGCACGGGCGGATTTCTGCTGGGCTGCGAGGATGGCGCGTGGACTCGCACGCGCGCCTGCGGCTCGTAGCCGGTGCGGCCGGTTTGACGCTTGCCGAGCCACCGGTTCCGCTGCCGAGCGACTCGAACGACGCGTGGAAGATTGACGAGCTCGTGCTGCGGATCTGCTGGCGCGGCGACCGGACCCGTCTCCGGCGCGAGGCACTCATCCTCGAGCACCTGCCAGACGAAGTGCCTCACGTCAGGCTCGTCGCCGCCGGCGTCAACGATGACCTGACCTGGACGCTCACCCACTGGGTGCCCGGCACCATGCTGTCCCACGGCTGGCCCGACCTCGACCGGACCCAGCAACGCACCGCAGCCGAACAGCTCGGGCACGCGCTCTGTGCGCTGCACGCGTGGGAGCCATCGCCGGAGGTCCGGGCCGCGCTCGCGGCTCGCCCCGCCCAGCCCGACACGTCCGACGTCATCGGGGCCGACCTCAACCCGCTCCCGGTCGACCGTGCACTGCGACTCGTCGAGCCGGCGACGCACCTCGAGAACGTCGACCAGCAGCTCGTCGTGCAGCTCGGCGAGGAGATCAAACGCCTTCGGCCAATCGACCCGTGGAGGAACCCGAGCGACGGCGTCGTCGTCCACGGCGACGCCCATCTCAACAACGTCATCTGGGACGGCGTGCGGCTCGTCGCGCTCCTCGACTACGAATGGGTACGGCTCGGCCCTCCGGATCTCGAGCTCCAACCGCTGCTTGTCTCCGACGACGCCAACGCCCTGATTCGGTCGGTCGTCGACGCCTATCCCGGCACCGCCGCTCACCCACGGTTCGTCGAGCGGCTCTGGTTGTACGACCTGAGCGCGACGCTGCGAGACCTGCTCGTCAAGGCACCGCTGCCCGCAACCGCCGACCTCCCACCGTGGCATCCGAAGCGGCGGCTCCCGATGGTTCTCGCGGGACCTGGCTACATCGAGGCGCTGCTCAGCCACCCCTGACGGACCAGCGGCCCCTGCTGCGACGCCCCTCACGCGCATTTGCGAACGCCAACGACATCAGTAGCGCGCACTTCTGGAAACACGAAAGTGCCGATCCCGGTTGAGCACAACGGGCGTTACGGTGTGTCTGACCCCCGCCCTCGGAGGTGGACATGGCTGAGTTCCCGACGATCACACACGTCGCGTTGACAGTGAGTGATCTCAACCGCAGCGTTCCCTGGTATCAGGCTCTGTTCGGTACCGCACCCGTGATCGACGAGGACACAGGTCCGTTCCGACACGTCGTGTGGTTGCTCGGCGGCCAGACTCTCGTTGGTCTTCATCAGTTCCCTGATCCGGCCAGCGTCGAGCCGTTCAACGAACGCCGGATGGGCCTCGACCACCTCGCGTTCGCATGCGGCGATCGCAAGGAACTCGAGCAGTGGGAGGCGCGGCTCAACGAGCTGGGTGTGTCAAACGGCGGAGTGGTCGATGCGCCGTACGGATCGGGATTGTCGTTCCGCGATCCCGACAACATTGCGCTGGAATTCTTCGCTCCACCGGGTTGACCGAGACCTCTTTCGAGCGCGCTCGGACCGGACTGTACGCAGCCGATACCGCGTTGGTCAGGCGATGCAGAACTCGTTGCCTTCAGGATCGCGCATCACCATGTAGAAGTCGCCGTCGTCATCCCGCGTCCGGATGTGTCCGGCGCCTAACGCCTGGAGCCGTGCCGCCTCTGCTGCAACGAGCGTTTGTCGAGCGACTGAGGGGTCCGGTTGTTCAACCCACACATCGAGGTGGAGTCGGTTCTTGCCCTCCTTCTGTTCAGGCACTGAGTGGAACAGCAGGCTCGGTCCGTTGCGATCGGGGTCGACGATGACACACCAACGTTCGCTTGGCTGTGAGCCTTCGGCTGCTGAGAACGCTGCCCACGTTGCCTGGTGGCCGGGAGGCTCGGCAACGCGGTAGCCGAGGACGTCCGCCCAGAATTCGGCCAACCGCTCTGGATCTGAGCAGTCGACAGCTACCTGCATTCGCCGCGTCATGACTCGAAGTGTCGCGCTGGTGGGAGCGCAGAAGCTTCGTTCTCGCGGGCGAGCGCGCTCCACGCCCAGGTCGTAGCTTCTTGCTCGACATCACGATCAAGGAGCTCGCCGATGGAACGAACGGATGTCAATCCGTGGGAGTGGTCGAAGGCATTCGGATTTTCGCAGGCTGTGGGCGTTTCGAACGCCTCACAAGTTCTGCTCTGCTCGGGCCAGACGGCGATCGCCGACGATGGTTCTCCTCCGACCACCTCAGACATGACGAAGCAGATCGAGCTCGCACTGAGCAACCTCACGACGGTTCTCGGCGCTGCCGGCATGACCATGGCGGACGTCGTGAAGCTGACCGTGTACACAACCGATGTCGATGAGTTGCTCGCCGGCTACGGCACCGCGACGCAGTTCCTCGGCGACAACCTTCCGGCCATGACCCTCATCGGCGTAGCTCGGCTGGCGTTCCCCGAACTCAAGGTCGAGATCGAAGCGACCGCAGCGAAGTAGCAAGCGTGCGGTCGCGAGACCTGGCATTCGCGCGCCCCCGCCCAAAGCGCATCGATGCGGCTGACGTCCGGCCTTTCGCCGGATCTGAACCGGATCGTTGCGGCTTGCTCGGGTTAGAGATCGTCGCCCCGTTTGAGGGCGCGGAGCGCGAACCAGCCGGGAATCGTGGGAAGCCAGGTGCTCACGAGCCGCTGGGTCAGGGTGGCGGTGACAGCGAGCGCTGATGGGAGCCCCGCGGCGGTGAGCGCTCCGGCCAACGTCGCTTCGGCGACCCCAAGTCCACCAGGGGCGGGAACGAGGCCGGATACCGCGGAGCTTCCGATGGTCACGAGCAGCAAGG
>JBEEGD010000115.1:0-11149 GCA_041166685.1 Acidimicrobiaceae bacterium
CGGGGTCACGTCCTGCTGCCGCTCGCCCGCTTCTTCATGGGCTGGGCCCCACCCGATGTGCGAGGGTATGACCGATGACCGTGCACAGCCGGACGGCCTCGGTGGGTCAGCGCGCCCCCGACTTCACGCTCGCTGATCAACACGACACCGAGTTCCATCTGGCCGAAGCGTTGGCCGCGGGGCCGGTGGTGCTCGTCTTCCTTCGAGGGTTCGGCTGACCGTTCTGCCGGCGGCATCTCTCGCAGTTGCGAGATGACATCGAACGATTCACCAGTGCCGGTGCCCGGGTCGTGGCCGTTGCGCCAGACACGACCGACGGACTGGCCAAGTTCGTGCAAGGCAACGAGTACCCGTTCTCACTCCTGCCGGACACGGACCATGCGGTGTTCGATGCCTACGACGTGGTGAGCACGCTGATGAGCTTGGGCCAACGACCCGCGCTCTTCGTCGTCGATCGAGAGGGCGTCGTTCGATTCGATTCCATCGGGACGCAGCAGTGGCAGATCCCGTCGAACGACAACGTCCTCGCGGTGCCGGCGTCGCTCTAGCGATACGCCCGGACGCTTGCGCCCTACTCGCCCGATCGGACCTTGCGACCGACGAGAATCACGTGCTCTGGGTCCTGAGTACAGATGGCGACCCACCGAAGCGACATCTCCATCTTCCGCTTCTCCCATTGACCCGGCGCGGCCAGCGTGCAAACGGAACAGTCGGGTGGCTGGTCCGGTGGTCCTTCCTTGTTCATGGCTCGAGCGTAGGAGGTGAGGGCCTACTTCCTGACTGCCGCCTGGACCTCGGCAGCGCCGGCGCTTGCCGGGATGAGGTACTGACGGCACGCGCACGCGGCGCAGATGGCGGTGTGACGAGTCGGCTGGTCGCTCCCCGCGCTTGCCTCGCCGAGCTCGAACGTCACCGTTGCGTCACACGCGGGATTCACACAGGGACGTTCCATGCACCCTCTCCTTCGCTCGTGATCAGATTGTGTTCGCGATCGCGAACCTCAGCAACCGGGGCGTCCTCACAGCCAATGGGCGCTCGCGGCGAAGGCCCCCGGAACATGGGCCTCATCACTCAACTTCGGCAGGCACCTGACCGACGGAGGTTCGTGGACCGTCGTCATGACACCGGAAGGATCGAGACACCGATCTTCGTCGGGTGCCGGCATTGCTGGGAGCGCCAGTCGCTCGAATCGGATCGGATCGAGTTCAACGCCGGTCGAGCCTGGTGCCGATGCCAACGGTGCGGTCAGTGGTTTCTCGTCCGGTGGGAAGACGCAGTCATTGTCGGCGCGCCCCTTGACGCCCAGTCGCCACCGGTGGGGTGACGGTTTGCTCTGACGCAGCGGCGGGAACTGCCGCAGTGGTGCCCGATCGCAACGGATGGCCTGTGCAACGAGATTCCACTGTGCTGTACGGCTTCGATTACGGGACACGCCGGACCGCGACGGTGATCGCCGAGCTGGGCGACAATCGGTTCCGCATCCGTCTCGACCCGCCCGATCCTCGTACACAAACAGGCGAGGCCGACCCGCGAAACCTGTTCATTCTGGACTTGAGAGCTGACGAGATCGACGTGTCGGGCGACGAGCTGTACGTGTTCCGAACCGCCCACCATCGGTAGCCAGACCGGCCGACCATGTGACCTGGGCAAACGAAGTAGGGCGCCGGTGTCCTGTCGGGCTGGCGTCGGGCTGGCGGTGTCGGGCTGGCGGGATTTGAACCCACGGCCCCTTGACCCCCAGTCAAGTGCGCTACCAAACTGCGCCACAGCCCGTTCGCGGGAACGTAGCAGGTCAAGGTGCGTACGCCGCGCGGTGACGTGCGGACGCCCGGGCACTCAAGCACGCAGGGCGTGCATGGTTGCCCTCAGGTTGCCGACCGGAGGGTAGAACCACCCGACAGGCGGTTGGCTGGCTCACACCACCCAGCTGATGAGCTGGATGAAGCGCCAACCGAGATAGATCACGGCGAGCGCGATCATCAGCTTGAAGTGCCACGGCGCCTTGTAGTCGTCGGCCTCGGCGATCTCCTGCGGCGACGCGATCTGCAGTCCGCACGTGGGGCATTTGCCGGTGGCCGGCATCGTGTTCGGACTCCAGAACTTGGCGCAGTCCTCACAGAAGGGCACGCGTCGCCTCTCAGACGGGAGGAACGCCGTGGCGGCGATCGCTGAAGGAGCGATCCTTACCGTGTGCGAGCTCGAGGCGCCGCACGACCTCGCTGCGCAAGTCCGGGAAGTCGACCACGGCGTCGATCACCAGCTCTGACGCCAGCCGGAGCAGATCCACATCCTCCTCATAGATGCGGCGCTGCTCGGCAACGAACGCCTCGCGCTCGGAGGCATCGGTGATGGCCGCGATCTTGTTGGCGAACACGGCGTTGACCGCAGCCTCGGGGCCCATCACCGCGATCTTCGCGGTGGGCAACGCGATGGTGGCCTCGGGCGCGAAGGCGGGTCCGGACATGGCGTACAGGCCGGCGCCGTACGCCTTGCGCACGATCACCGAGACCTTCGGTACGGTCGCCTCGGAGACGGCGGTGACCATCTTGGCGCCGTGGCGGATGATGCCCTGGCGCTCGACGGCAGTGCCGACCATGAAGCCGGGCACATCGGCCAAGAAGACCAGCGGGACATTGAACGCGTCACACATCCAGATGAACCGCGCACATTTGTCGGCCGAATCCACGAACAGCACCCCACCGAGCTGCGCGGGATTGTTGGCGACGATGCCGACTGGCGCACCGTCGAGACGGCCGAGCCCGACGATCACTTCCGGCGCGTACAACGGCTTGATCTCGAAGAACGACTCTGCATCGACGAGGCCGTCGATCAGGTCGTGCATGTCGAACGGGAGGTGCTCGTCGGGCGGCACGATGTCGGCCGTGATCTCACGTACGGGAGGCTGCGCTGCATAGCGGGGAGGCGCCGCCCGCCACGACGTCGGCAGGTAGGAGAAGAATGCCTTCGCCTGATCGAGCGCATCCTCGTCATCGAAAGCGAGGTTGTCACCACACCCCGACACCGTGGCGTGCATGCGGGCGCCGCCCATCTCCTCCAGAGTGGTGACCTCCCCGATCACCATCTCCGCCATTCGTGGCGAACCGAGATACATCGATGCGTTGCCCTCGACCATCACGACGATGTCGCAGAAGCTCGGGATGTACGCGCCGCCCGCCGCGGACGGCCCGAACAAGCAGCACACCTGCGGCACGCGACCCGACAATTTGATCTGGTTGTAGAAGATGCGCCCCGCACCCCGCCGCCCCGGAAACAGTTGGACCTGGTCGGTGATGCGAGCACCGGCCGAGTCGACCAACCAGAAGATCGGCGTCTCGTGCTGCAACGCGTACTCGGTCACGCGCACCATCTTCTCAACGGTTCGTGCGCCCCATGATCCCGCCTTGACCGTCGGATCGTTGGCCACGACACAGACCGGTCGACCGTCGATGCGACCTACACCGGTCACCACGCCGTCGGCGGGCAGATCACCGGCGGCGGCAGTGGCGTTCGCCAGGAGCGCGTTCTCGACGAACGACCCGGGGTCCAACAACAGCGCGAGGCGGTCGCGCACGAACAGCTTGTGCTGCGCGGCGAGTTTCTCGCGTTGCGCGTCGAGGTTCCCGGCGAGGGCGCGTTCGGTCGCTTTGGCGAGCTCCTCGTCGTTCACGTCAGGAGCGGCGGATCGCCAAGATGGCGATGTCGTCGTTGATCGGCGACGACGCGAAGTCGCGCGCCGCTTCAATGAGCGTCTTGCAGAGCACGTCAGGGTCGACGCCTGGGTCGCGGCGCAGGAAACTGGCGATGCGTTCCTCGCCGAACAACGCCTCGCCGTCGCGAGCTTCGGCCAGTCCGTCGGTGTACGTGAGCAGGAGGTCGCCGGACTCGAGCGTGATCTCCCGGCTGATGTAGCTCGCGTCCGGATCGAGCAACAACAAGGGACCCGTGGCCCGCAGCGGTTGCACCTCGCGGTCGTGCCACAACCACCCCGCGGGGTGGCCGGCCGAGGCGAACCGCAGCGTGCCGGCCTCGGTGTCGAACACCGTCACCAGCAGCGAGATGAACTCCTCCGGTCGAGCCTGCGCCCCCATCTGCACGTTGAGCTCTTCGAGGGCCTGCGCCGGATCGCGGTACTGGCGTAGGAACACGCGCAGCAGGTACTTGGCCTGGAAGGCGGTGATCGAGGGCTCGATCCCGTGACCGGTCACGTCGCCGATCACCGCGACCACGCGGTCCGGCGCGACCCGGAACACGTCGTAGAAGTCGCCGGCCATCATGCCGGTGCCCGGCTGGTACACCCGGCCGACGTCGAAGCCGGCGAAGTCCGGCAAGTCGTCGGGGGCGAGGCGCTCGGCCCACTTCCTCGGGGCCAACTCTTCCTGGGAGAGGACTTCCTCCGCCCGGCGCTCGAGCATCGCCCGCTCTTCGAACAAGCGGGACTCTCGGATGAAGTCGCGGCCGTAGAAGAGCGACACGGTGATCGGTACGAGGATGAACGCGTACAGCGTGACGGCACTCGAGCTGTCGCTGATCCCGACGGACAACGAAGCAACGGCCAACAGGATGTAGAGCGCGGTGGTGTGCAGTTCTTTGCGGAAGGCGGCCCGAGCCAGCGCGGTTGCGTCGCTGTCGGAACCGAATTCGGCCTCGACTCGAAGTTCGACCTTGCGCAAATACCGGGCGGATCGCCCCCAGACCGTGGCGGCGGTGAGGCACGCAACGGCCACGAGGACCAGTACGGGTTTGTGCATTTCCTCGCCAATCGTAGTTGGTCGACCTGCCCGGACCGTTACGGGAGCGTCACCGTCGGGCGACGCAGATCATGGTTTCGATCACTCTGACCGGCGACGAACCCGCAGCTTGATGGGGGTGGGCCCCAAGTCAAAGGCCTCGCGGAGCTTGCGCTCCAAGTACCGCAAATACGTCGGGGGGAGCTCCCGGTTGGCGAAGAGGGTAAAGGTCGGAGGATCGACCGCACCCTGGGTGGCGTACAGGACCCGGGCGCCGTGGGGCGCCGGCTGGGCCGCCTGCGCGGCCCGCACGACATCGTTGACCTTCTTCGTCGGCACGCGAGTGTGGTACGCCTCGATGGCGGCCCCCAGCGCGGGCAGCAGACGATGCACCCCCTTGCCGGTGAGCGCGCTCACTTTGAGCACCACGGAGTTGCCGGCGAAGTGCAACTTGCGGCCGACTTCCCGCGTGACGACATCGCGTTCATCGGCGTCGAGGGTCTCCCACTTGTTGAGCAGGATCACGATCGGGCAGCCCGCAGCATCGATGCGTTCGGCCAGCCGTTGATCCTGGGCGGTCACGCCCTCGGTTGCGTCGATGACGAGCAACGCGACATCGGATCGGTCGACCGCCTGCAAGGCCCTTACCAGCGAGTAGTACTCCGTGTTCTCGTCGATGCGCGACCGCCGGCGCATGCCGGCCGTGTCGACGAAGCGGATCGGCCCTTCGTCGGTCTCCACCACGGTGTCAATGGCATCACGAGTGGTGCCGGGCATGTCGTGCACCACCGCCCGCTCATCACCGATGAGCCGGTTGAACAGGGTCGACTTTCCGACGTTCGGGCGACCGACGATCGACACGGCGAAGACGCGTGGTCCTTTGTCCGCGACGGGGTCCTCGTCGTCGTCGTCGAGATCGGAGAGCGCGTCGAACGGTTGACCCTCGGGCAGCAATGCCACGACCCGATCGAGAAGATCGCCCGTACCTCGCCCGTGAAGCGCGCTTATGCCCGACGGCTCGCCCAGACCGAACCCCAAGAACTCCCACATGGCCGGCTCGCGGTTGACGTCGTCGATCTTGTTGGCCACGACCACAACGGGAGTGTCGAGCTTGCGCAAGACGGCCGCGACCTGCGCGTCCTCCTCGATTACCCCGACGGTGGCGTCGACCACCAACATGATCACGTCGGCGTCGCGCATGGCCTTCTCGGCCTGCTCGCTCACCTTCGCGTCGAGCGAGTCACGCGACGGCAGCCAGCCCCCGGTGTCGACCGCGACGAACTGCCGGCCGTTCCATTCGGCCTCGACCTCCTTGCGATCGCGCGTCACACCCGGCTTTTCTTCGACGATCGCTTCGCGTCGCCCGATGATTCGGTTCAGCAGCGTCGACTTGCCCACGTTCGGGCGGCCGACGATGGCCACGACCGGCCAGCCCTCGTGCTCGTTCATGCGGGCACCGCCAGTGCGGCGCGGAGCGCTTGACCATCGGTCGGCACGATCTCGACCGGCCGCGCCAGCTCGCTCGGCGTGGTGCCGTCGAGGAAGCGTCCCGCCGAGAGGCAGACGTCGGGCAGGAGGTAGCGATGTCCGGATGGCTCCCTCGCCAGGATCCGATCGATGTCCTCACCGACCATCAATCCCGTCACGCCGATGTTGCCCCCGAAGAACTCGTTGGGCACCGCGATCACGCGTACGTCGTTACGCCCGAGGCGGGCAACGATGGGAGCGAGCACGCGGGCGCCGTACTCCCCCGTCAGGATGCCGATCGGCGCGTTGCGGCGAGGGCGGAGCGCCACGGGTATCGCGGCTGACTCTGCACCGCGTGGACCGCGGTCGGGCTCGAACGGTGCACCGGCGAGCCGACCTTCGACCCACGCGAAGAACCCGGCGGCGACTCCCGTCGCCTCCAGGGCGTGACCATCGAACTCTGCCTCGAACGTCCGAGCCATCCCGATGCCGTCCTCGTGCATCGCGAAATCCTCGTAGGCGTCGGCCTTCGGGAAGGGTCGACCCGCGAGGAGGTAGTACTCGTCAGCGGCGAACACCAACCGCCGCCCGAGCGCGGTGTGGAACACGTCCTGCCAGTCCTCCACACAGTCGACCACCGCCTCCGCGTCTGCCCGGGTGTGCGGCCGCATGCGCGCTTCGTTCGAGTACCGGCTCACGCCCAACGGCACGATGCACATCGATGCCAGCTCGGGGTACTGATCGAGGACTCCGGCCAACGTGTCGTCGAGCACCGCGCCGTCGTTGATGCCCGGACATACGACGACTTGGCCGTGGACGTCGATGCCGTTGTCGAGGAGCGCTCGCAGCCATCGCAGGCTCGTCGCACCGCGCCGGTTGCGCAGCATCTCCGCGCGCACCTTCGGGTCGGTGGCGTGGATGCTCACGTTGAGCGGGCTCAGCCGTTCGCTGATCACGCGCTCGAGGTCGGCTTCGGTGAAACGCGTGAGCGTGGTGAAGTTCCCATAGAGGAACGACAACCGGTAGTCGTCGTCCTTCAGGTACAGGCTCTTTCGCAGTCCGGGTGGCAGCTGATAGATGAAGCAGAATTCGCAGTGGTTGTCGCAGGTCTGTACCTGATCAAAGAGGGGCGAGTCGACTTCGACCCCCAGCGGCTCGCCCGCGGCCTTGCTGACGTCGATCGTCAGGCCGAGTCCGCCTCGGTCGAGGTCCACGCTCAGATCGGCGTCGTCGGTGAGCAGCCGGTACTGGATGATGTCGCGCGGCACCTGGCCATTGAGGCGCAGCAGCTGATCCCCGGGGGCCAGCCCGGCCGCGGCGGCCGGAGATCCGGGCGCGACAGCAACGATTCGGGCGGCCGACATGGAGGACAAGGATAGGGTCCGGCCCTGTGGATGACCCCTTCGAGCGCTTCGCCCGTGCGGTCTTCGAGCGAGCGGGCATCGAGGTCAGCGACGACGACATCGCGCTGTTGTCCATGGTGCAGGCGGGCTACGACGCCAACTCGGCTGCGCTCGAGCAAGCCGACACGGTTCGATTCCCGTTCGAACCCATCGATCCGAGCCGGGCGCCAAATCAGTGAGACACGCACAGGACCTTGGGTTGCGCGCGCAAGCCGACGCCATCCGCACGGGCGATCTCGACCCCGCGGATCTGCTCGAGGCGACGCTGTCGCGGCTGGCCGAGCGTGATGGTGCCCTCAACTCGACGCCTGTCGTGTTCACCGACGAGGCCAAGCGCATGCTCGCCGACGCGCCCGTCGGTCCGCTTCACGGTGTGCCGGTCACGATCAAGGACATGTACGCCCTCCCTTGGCGGGGAGCGCGCAACGGCACCCCGTTCGAAATGATCCCGGCCGCCGAGTCCGGCGCCTTCCGTCGATTGCGCGATGCCGGTGCCGTGATCGTCGGCGTCGCCAATCAACACGAGGCGGGTATGGGTACTACGGGCTCCGTGTCGGCGTACGGCGCGCATCACAACCCTTGGAAGCTCGGTCACTGCCCGGGCGGCTCATCCGGCGGATCGGCAGCCGCCGTCGCGGCCCGTCTCGTGGGCGGCAGCGTCGGAAGCGACAGTGGCGGCTCCACGCGATTGCCGGCGGGCTACTGCGGTGTCGTCGGCTTGAAGGTCACGTACCGATCGCTTCCCTACGACAGCTACTTCGGCATGGGCACGACCTTCAGCGCACCCGGCGCGTTCGGACGTGACGCGGGCGACGCACGACTCATCGCCGAGGCACTGCTCGCGCGTCCTTTGCAGGCGGATGCCAAGGAACTGCGCGTCGGCATCGTGCGTGATCCCTATTGGTCGGATAGCCAACCCGAGATCGCGCGACTGGCCGAGCAGGCGTTGGCCGCAACGGGGTGGACGGTACGCGAAGTGAAGATCGATCATCTCGAGCTCGCCGGCGCGGCGCTGATGGTTCGTCTCGGTGCGGAGGCAGGTTGTCCTCCACAAGTTGTGCTGGACGCGCTGTCCCCGGTGACCCGCGCCATCATGCTCTCGAACCTCCTGCGGCCGGCGGCTGCGGTTGGAAGAGCGGACCGTGTGCGCGCCGCCATCAGACGAGCCGTCGCCGCGGCCCTCGGCGACGTCGACGTGATCGCGTGGCCGACAGTCGCTGCGCCCGCGCCGCGGCTCGATCAACCGTTCGTGGAAGTGCCGTCGGGGACGTTGCTGGTCGATGTGGTGAACATGCGCCAAGCCGTCGTGGGCAACCTCACCGGCCAACCGGGCATCAACGTCCCGGTCGGCTTCGTCGACGGGCTTCCGGTGGGCTTGCAACTCCTGGGCCCCTGGGGTGACGAGGCGCTGCTCTTCGCGGCAGCGGAACACGTCGAAACCGCCACCGGTCGGGAGTTTGTCGACGCGGTGCCACCCATCGCGTCCGCCCCGTAGCCTTTACGCCATGGCTGTCGATCGTGTCTTGCTTGCCGCGCCCCGCGGTTTCTGCGCGGGCGTGGAGATGGCGATCAAGGCGCTGGCCTGGATGGTGCGGGCCTTCGATCCGCCGGTGTACTGCTACCACGAGATCGTGCACAATCAACTCGTCGTTCAGCGCTTCGAGGATCTCGGCGTGGTGTTCGTCGACGACGTGAGTGACGTGCCGCACGGCCGTCCGATCATGCTCTCGGCCCACGGCTCCGCGCCCGAGGTGGTGAGAGCGGCGCGCGACAACGGAGGCTTCGTCGTCAACGCGGTGTGTCCGCTCGTCACCAAGGTGCACCACGAGGTCAAAGTGCGGTCCGGGAAAGGCTTCCAGATCGTGTACGTCGGCCACGAGGGACACGAGGAAGCAGTGGGCACGATGGCGGTTGCGCCTGACTCGATCCATCTCGTCGAGACGGTGAAGGACGTCGCTGCGCTGCCCGATTTCGACGAACCCGTCGCACTTCTCGCGCAAACGACGCTGTCACATCGCGAGTGGATCGACGTGCTCGACGCCACCGCGGACCGGTTCCCCGACATGTGGCGACCGGGTCGTAGCGATCTCTGTTTTGCCACCACCAACCGCCAGTCCGCGCTGACCGAGATCGCCGCGCGCTGCGACGCGTTCGTCGTGATCGGGTCCGCGAACTCGTCCAACACGCGTGCGCTCGAGAAGCTCGCCATCGAGTCGGGCTGCTCCCGCGTCCTGCGCATCAACGCCGCTGAGGAGCTCCCGAGTGATCTGTCCGGCACAGTGGGCGTCACCGCTGGCGCGTCGGCCCCCGAGGAGCTCGTGGACGCAGTGATCGCGCGTCTCGCACCGGCCAACGGCGTCGAGGAGGTGCGCATCACCACCGAGGAGGAGTACTTCCCTCCGCCTCGGGAGCTCCGCGAGCTGTTGGCGGCCGTGGACGTGGTTTCCACGTTCACCCTTGGTGGGCCGGTGAATGCTCGGCCGCGTCTCAACGATCGGACAATGGCGGCTAGCGACGTACTGGCGGCCCTCGCGTAGAATCGACGCCCATGGCAACCAGGTTCACCCGCATGGACGAATCGACGGCCGAGCAATGGGGCGTGATCGGTACGGAGAGCTACAAGAACCAGAGTCGGGTGGCCGACCGTGTCCTTGGGATGCTCGAGTCGCTCTCAGATGTCGTCGACGGCTTCGCCACCGATCAGCTCACGCATTGCCTGCAGACGGCCACCCTGGCCGAGCGGGCCGGCGCCGACGAACAGGTCGTGGTGGCGGCCCTCTGTCACGACATCGGCAAGGCTGTGTCGGTCCCGAACCACCCGCGGATCGCGGCGGAGATCCTCAAGCCGTACGTGCGTGACGAGATCTACAAGATGATCCTCGTGCATCAGGACTTCCAGGGCCGGCACTACTACCACCACTTCGGCGGCGACCCCAACGCCCGTGAGAATCATCGCGACACACTCACGCCCGAAGAGTTCAAGCTCGCGGAACAGTTCGCCGACGAGTGGGACCAGATCGCGTTCGACCCGGCCTACGACACCCTTCCGCTCTCGCACTTCGAGCCGCTCGTCCGCAAGGTGTTCGCTCAGGCCGCTTTGATCTGACCACGCGCGAACCGGTAGCCGACACCTCGCACCGTGACGAGGTGTCGCGGTTGCCCAGGATCGGGCTCGATCTTGAGGCGCACGCGCCGTACGTGTTCGGTCACCGTGGCGGCCGACTGCCACTCGGACGCAGACTGCCAGACGCTCACGAGCAGTTGGTGTCGAGTGAATGCTTGCCCGGGGCGGGCCGCCATGAAGGCAAGTAGGTCGAACTCTTTGACCGTGAGTTCCACTCGGCTTCCGTTCACCCGAACCTCGCGGGCGTCGACGTCGACGGCGAGCTCGCCAACCTCGATCACTGACGCAGTCTGGACGCGCCGCGAGCGCCGAAGCACAGCCCGCACTCGAGCGACCAAGTCGGGCGCTGATGGCGGCTTCAGGATGAAGTCGTCGGCCCCAACTTCGAGGGCGCGTACGCGGGCCTTCTCGGCATCGACCCCGCTGAC
>JBEEGD010000116.1:0-2722 GCA_041166685.1 Acidimicrobiaceae bacterium
CGCGAGCGTGACTCCGACGCGAGTGCGGAAGAGCTTGTCCGCCCAGTTCTCGTAGAGCTGCTCCGTCGTGTCCAGGAAGGTGCGGCACTGCTCGGCGAGGTCGTCGAGCGCAGATGACGGGAGAGCCTTGCGGTAGAGCTCGAGATAGTTCGCGAATTCGAGGTCGCGAGTCCCGCGCTGCACCGTCTGCGCGGCATCGAGGTGGAGTGGGTTCATGTGCTCGTCGAGGAGGTCGTTGGCCTGCGCGTCGAGCTCGCGGCGCTTGTCGCGGTCCGGCTCGTTGGCGAGGGCAGGCCGGACCATCCGGTAGGGAATCTCCACGCCGTCCACCGACACTGCGAGCTCCGACTCGAGCTCGGCGAGCTTCTCGGCATGGTCCCGCGTCAATTCGCCGAAATACCCTTCACAGGCGAATCGCCACAGCTCGCGGACCCGCGCGCCCCCGTTCACGGCGAGGCCGATCGACTTGACCTGATCGAGCTCGGTCAAGTTTTTGTGCCGCTCGTAGATCGGGGCGAGGTCGAAAGTGTCCTTCAACCCGGCGTAATGGAGGTAGAACTCCTCGTCGAGCTCGGCAATGAACCGGTCCGCCTGCTCTCGGTAGGCGTCCAGCTCCCGGTCAGAGGGCGGGGCGGGAGGCATCGTCTCGTAGGATACGCAAGCCGTGCAAGAGATCAGTCTCAAGACCGAGCGCCGTACTCAGCTCGTCGACATCACCCAGCAGGTGCAGGAGGCGCTCGGCCCACTCAACGGCGCGGCCGCCGCACTCGTGTACGTCCCGCACACCACAGCCGGCGTCACGATCAACGAGGGCGCCGATCCGGCTGTCGCCCAGGACCTCGAAGCGGCGCTCGAGAAGGTCGTGGACGACGGCTGGGACTGGAAGCACGTCGAGGATCCGGACGGGCCGAATGCTCCGTCGCACATCCGCGCGTCGTTGATGAGCCCGCAGATCCTTATCCCGCTCGACGACGGGAAGCTCGCGCTCGGGAAGTGGCAGGGAATCTTCTTTTGCGAGTTCGACGGTCCCCGCGACCGGAAGGTCTACGTCACTCCGCTGAGCTAGTTCGCCGGGCTAGCGACCCCAGTCCGCCCACGGACGTGTGCGACCGGGTGTGATCGTCCAGTAGTCGTGCTGCTCGATCACGCGGCCGTCATCGCCGAAGGTGAGCCACGAGGTGCCTGCGAGCGTGACGAGCTCGCCGCTTTCCGTCAGCGCCGCCCACCATTCGACCGCCGCTCGGTTGCGCGCCACGAGCGGCTCGCCCCACCAGAGCTCGAGGTCGTCGCCTTCGTCCGCGAAGGCAGAGTGCGCATAGTCGAGCGGGGGCTGCGGGTCGCGGTCCGGGTGCGAGCGGTAGACGACGTTGTCGCCGTAGACCGGCGCGAGTTCGGTCTCGTCTCTTGCACGCCACGCGCGATCCCAGGCGTCGACCCAGGCGCGTGCCGCTGCTTCGGCATCCACAGAGCGATCGTACGGCTTTCCGCATCCGAAAAGGCTGCCTAGCGCATACCCTGGTCCTTCGTGGCTGCCCCCGTTACGAAGGACCAGGAGCTAGAGCTCACAATCGACCGCCTCGCGTATGGCGGCAACGGTGTCGCGCGCCTGAACGGGTTCGTCGTGTTCGTGCGGCGTGGGCTTCCGGGCGACACGGTGCGGGCGCGCGTGACGAAGGTGCAGCGCCGTCACGCCGAAGCGCTCGTCACGGAAGTGATGCAGCCCAGCCCGCTGCGCGTCGACGCTCCCTGCAAGCACTACCCCGCCTGCGGCGGCTGCCGGTTCCAGGATCTCGCGTACGAGGCGCAGGTCGAGGCGAAGCACGCGCAGGTCGGAGATGCCCTCCGCCGCATCGGCGGCTTCGCGGAGCCGCCGCTCGAAGAGATCATGCCGGCCGGGGAGATCTTCCACTACCGCAACAAGCTCGAGTACTCGTTCACGCAACGCGAAGACGGGCCGACGCTCGGCTTGCACAAAGCCGGCCGCTGGGACGAAGTGCTCCAGATCGACTCTTGCTGGCTGACAACCGATGTCGGCAACGCGATCCGCAACGCGGTGCGCGAGTGGGCGCGCGGCGACAAGCTCGTCGCATACGACCAGGCAGAGCACACCGGCTACCTGCGCCATCTCGTCGTGCGCGAGGGTCGGAACACGGGGCAGGTGCTCGTCCAACTCGTGACGAGCCCCGGCGAGAAGTTCGACACGGGTGGCTTCGTGGACACACTGCGGCAATTCCCGGAGGTGCGCTCGATCCACTGGTCGGTGAACGAGGGACAGGCCGAGGTGACGACGAACCTCCCGACCAAGCTGCTGTGGGGCGAGGACGCGATCGAGGAGCAGCTGTGCGGGATGCGCTTCCGCGTCCGCCCGAACGCGTTCCTGCAAACGAACACGTTGATGGCGGAGAAGCTCTACGAGACCGCGCGGGAGTTCGCCGGGCTCACCGGCAACGAGACGGTGTACGACCTGTACTGCGGAATCGGCACGATCGGACTCCTGCTCGCGCGGGACGCGCTCACGGTGTGGGGAATCGACGTCTCGGAGGAATCGATCGCGTGCGCCCTTGAGAACGCGGATCTGAACGAGATCAGGAACGCCGCGTACTTCGCCGGCAACGTCGGCCAGGTGCTGCAGGAGCTGCACGAGCGCGCGGGCGATCCGGATGTCGTGGTCGTCGACCCACCTCGGGCGGGCCTCGCCGGTAAGGCTTTGAAACGGCTCGGC